>NZ_JAXCHT010000014.1:0-102113 GCF_035984655.1 Actimicrobium sp. GrIS 1.19
ATACGCTGGCGGCGCCACGTCCTCCGCTTCGCGAAGCCATCGCCGTATTGTGTTGCGCGACAAGCCCGTGCGCTTGGTAATTTCATGCAACGACAGTTTGTCGCGCAAATGCATCCGCCGTATTCTTCCTAACATTTCCATGGTGATCACCTTTTTATCTCCTGCCTAAAAATTAGGCAGGACAAGTAGAACACCTGGGTCAGTTTTGAATCAGCAGAACCCCTTCAAGTGGGTCACTTTTCGGTCAGCGGCAACAGCCAAGAGCGGCGCCGGTGCTGTCGGCCAGCGCGTCGCAGCCGGTGCGAAAGCGGTCAAGGACCGCGTAGCGAATTTCGTCGCGGAGGCTGCTGCGCCTGCGGCGGCAGCCGGCGCACCCGAATCAGCCGAATCGACTGACGCCAAGCCCCCTGCGGGCGAGCCCGCTTGGGCCAAACAAATGCGGCGCAAACAGCAGGCAAGCAGTGCGGTCTCGACGGCGGCGCACACGTTGCGCTCGGGCGACCACGGTGGCAGCGGCGCCAGCCCGAGCCTGCGCGACGAATCCAGCACTTGACGCCAACCCTTGAGGAGATAAATTCATGCTATTCAAACGACCCCAGGTGCGCTACTCGGAAACGCCCGAGCCTGTCACTCCCTACCAGGCTGCTGCGCAGGTCTGGGACCAGCGTATCGGCAGCGCCCGCGTGCAGGCGAAGAACTGGCGACTGATGGCCTTCGGCTGTCTGTCGCTGGCATTGCTGATGGCGGGCGGTCTGGTGTGGCGCTCAGCGCAATCCATCGTCACGCCGTATGTGGTGGAGGTGGCCGCCGGTGGCCAGGTGCGCGCGGTCGGCGAAGCGGCCACGCCGTACAAGCCGAACGACGCGCAGATTGCCTACCACCTGGCGCGCTTCGTCACCGACGTGCGTTCGCTGTCGATCGATCCGATCGTTGTCCGCCAAAACTGGCTCGAAGCCTACGACTACACGACGGACAAGGGTGCGGCCACGCTGAACGACTACGCACGCACCAACGATCCATTCGCGCGCATCGGCCAGACCTCGACGGCGGTGGAGATCACCAGTGTGGTTCGCGCCAGCGAATCCTCGTTCCAGGTGCGCTGGATCGAGCGCAACTATGCGAACGGTTCGCCCTCGGGCACCGAGCGCTGGACCGCCATGCTGTCCGTGGTGTTGCAGCCGCCACGCACCGAAGAACGGCTGCGCAAGAACCCGCTGGGAATCTATGTCAACGGCCTGTCCTGGAGCCGTGAACTCGACGCAACTGAAGGAGTGAAGAAACCATGAAAACACAAATCCGCATGTACGGTGCTTACGCTTTACCGTTAATCCTGAGCGTCGCCGTGGCAACCATCACCGGCTGCGCCACGCATGGACAGCCGCCACCTGACATCACGTTGGATGAATCTGTCGCCGCGCACGCACTGCCTGAGCCACCCAAACCCATCGAGGTAGTCGAGGTGCCAAAACCGCTGCCGCTACCCGAGCAGTTGAAGTCCTTGCGCAACGCGCCCGAGGACAAACCGGCAACTGAATCACCCGATGAGAAAACGCGCGTGGCGCGCGCCAATGCCGAAGCGCGCGTGGCACCGAGCCGCGAGGGTTATATCAACGCCATCCAGGTCTGGCCTTATGCGGACGGCGCGCTGTATCAGGTCTACACAAGTCCGGGCCGCGTCACTGTCATCGCCTTGCAGCAGGGCGAAGAACTGGTGACGGTCTCGGCCGGTGACACCGTGCGCTGGATCGTCGGCGACACGGCCAGCGGCGCGGGCGCCAGCCTGCGTGTGAACATCCTTGTGAAACCAACGCGCATCGGCTTGAAGACGAACCTGGTCATCACCACCAATCGCCGCACCTACCTGCTTGAACTGTCTTCGACGCCGCAGGCGTGGATGGCGTCCGCATCATGGGACTACCCGAAAGACCGCCTGCTGGCCTTGCAAAAGCAAGCGCAGCAGGCTCAGACGGCAGCGCCGGTGGACTCGGGCTTATCGCTGGAGCAGATCAAGTTCCGCTACGCGATTTCCGGCGACAGCCCGCCGTGGAAGCCGCTGCGCGCCTTCGACGACGGCGAGCGGGTCTACATCCAGTTCCCCGCCGGCATCGCGCAAGGCGAATTGCCGCCGCTGTTCGTGATCGGGGCGCAGGGTGATGGCCAACTCGTGAACTACCGCTTCCGCTCGCCGTACTACGTGGTGGATCGGCTGTTCGGTGCGGCCGAGTTGCGGCTGGGCGCTGACAAGGCCGCTGTTGTTCGCATCGAGCGTACCGATGGCGTGGGCAGCACGGCAAGGAGGCATTGAGCATGAGCACGTCCACCACGCCACCACCAACTGGGTCGAATAAGGCCGACCCGGACACCATGGCTCTGCGCGCTTCGCCGCGCCCGGTCACGCGACTGAACCGGCGCATGCTGGCCGTCCTTGCGGGAACGCTGGGCGCGGTCGTGTTGGGCGGCACACTGTGGTCGCTGCAATCGCACAAACGCGAGCGCAACGCGGCCGCCGAGCTGTACAACGTGGATCGTGTCTCGCATGCCGAGAACCTCGACCAGTTGCCCAAGGACTATTCCAAGGTGCCGGTGGCTGCCAAGCCGGTGCCCGTTTTGGGTGAACCATTGCCGGGCGATTTGGGTCCGGCCATAGTGGCACAGCGTAATGCGGGAGCGCCCGCGCAGACTGGGCGCATTGCACAGCCAGGTGATGCCGACGAGGCGGCACATTCGGGGGTTTTCTTTCGCAGCGGTGCGGTCAAGGCGGCAGCGTCGCCCAATGCGAGTACGGCCATGCCCGAGCCGGTATCGGGCAACCAACCATTCAATCCGATGGCGCCTGCGGTCGCATCGGCGCAACCGACCGACCCAACGGCGGTGCAAAACCGGCAGGATCAGAAGCAGGCATTTGTCGCTACTGGCGGCGACACCGCAACCCGTAATCCGGCCAGCTTGCAACTGCCAGCCTCTCCCTATCAGGTGATGGCGGGCACCATCATTCCGGCAGCGCTGGTGACGGGCATCAACTCCGACCTGCCGGGACAGGTCATCGCCAACGTCACCGAGGCGGTCTACGACACGGCGACAGGTCGCTTCCTGCTGATTCCGCAGGGTTCGCGCCTGATCGGCCGCTACGACAGCCAGGTGTCATTCGGTCAGCGGCGCGTATTACTTGTGTGGACACGGTTGATCCTGCCCGATACCTCATCCATTTCGCTCGACCGCCTGCCCGGCATCGACCCGGCGGGTTATGCCGGACTGGAAGATGGCGTCGATTGGCATTGGGATCGCATCCTCGCCGGTGCTGCGTTGTCCACGCTGCTCGGAGTCGGTGCCGAATTGGCAGCACCAGATCGCACCGGCAGCGATAGCAAGATCATCATCGCCACGCGCCAGAGCGGGCAGGACACAGTGAACCAGGTCGGTCAGGAGATCACCAAACGCAATGTGAGCATCCAGCCGACGCTTACTATCCGGCCTGGCTTTCCGATGCGGGTCATGGTGAACAAGGATCTGATCCTACGGCCGTACCAGCCGCTGTTCTTTCAGAGGGGATCGTCGCAATGAGTACGACCACCACCAAGCTGCGGCTGGGGCCGCTGCCGACCAAGTCTGAGACAGTCAAAATCACCATTGCGCTCACTACCGCGTTGAAGACCGACTTGGAACGCTACGCCGCGCAACATGCTCAGACCTACGGCGAGCCGATTGATGCCACGACGCTGATCCCGCACATGCTCGAAGCGTTCATGGCGCGGGACCGCGGCTTCAAGAAGATCACGGCGAAGTGATGCGGCGACGCCGGCCAGGTTCACGAACCAGGCACTGCGAGGCGCCACCCACATCGGCGAACCGATATCGAAATCGCTCAGCAGGTGGCGCACGCCGCCGAACACGTGGTGGGCGGGCGCCCAGACCGCGATGACCACCGCGGCCTTGAAGGCGAAATTCCCGAACAACGCCGTCACCTGAGCGAAGCCGGCTTCGTCGCGCAGCGAAAGGCCGAGCAGATAGACGGCTGCCGGAACGTTTGCCGCAAGAACGACGCCGCTGATCCGATGTCAGATCGAGGTCAGCGCACCGACCGGCATTTGAATCCTCATCAGGTCGAGAAAAACGGGGCGAGGCGATCGAACCGGCGTGTCCACTCCGACGCCCGCGCCCGGATGCTCTCGGCCCGAGTGGCTGCCCGGAGCGTCGGAATACCTCTGATCGGAGGGCGGCGTCATCTGTACTTCCGCAGATAGTCGAGGTCGAGCGCATCGTGGACCTTCTCCATCGTTTGCCTGGCGATCGCGCGCGAGCGCTCTGCGCCGTGCTCAAGCGCTTCGCGCACCCGCGCCATGTTGCCTGCGAACTGCGCTCGCCGTCGCCGCATCGGCTCGAGCAACTCGTTTAGCACGCGTGTCAGCCGATCCTTCAACTCGGCGTTGCTCACGCCGTGACGTGCATAGCGCTCCTTCAGGTCGCTCACCTCGGCAACGTCGTTGTCCAAGGCATCGAAATAGTCGAAGACCGGATTCGGCTCGACTTCGCCCGGCTCCCTGGCACCGCGCGGCGGGCCGGCGTACATGGCACGCACCTTCTTCGCCACAACGTCGGCGCCGTCCCTCAGGTCGATCGTGTTGCCGCGCGACTTGCTCATCTTCGCGTTGCCGTCGGTGCCCAAGAGACGCGGCACCCGGCCGACGAGCGCTTCGGGCTCCGGGAAGATCGGCTTGAAATCGCGGTTGAAGCGGCGCGCCGTTTCCCGAGCCAGCTCGACGTGCGGCAACTGGTCTGCGCCGACCGGCACGAGATGCGCACGTGACAGGAGGATGTTCGCGACCTGCATCACGGGATAAATGTAGAAAGCGACCGGAACCGATTTCTCTTTCGTAGTCGCGTCTTCGGGAGCCACGATCGCCTTCATCTCGGTCCTCAGTGTTGGGTTGCGTTCGAGCATACCGACGGGAAGGAACCACGCCAGCCACGTTGTCAATTCCGCGTGCTCAGGCACGCCGCTTTCGATGACGAAGCTGGCAGGTTAGGGATCGAGCCCAGCCGCCAGCCAGTCGACCGCTATTTCCCAGACAGCGTTACGCACGCGCGGGAGATCTCCCGCATGGTCCGAGACTTAGTAGTCAGCGATCAGGAAGTAGCAGTCGTAGGTGTCCTGCAACTCGAGCCAGTTTTCGAGAGCGCCCGCGTAATGGCCGAGGTGCAACGGCGCCGTCGGTCTGATCTCCGTCAGAATGCGCTTCTTGTCAGGCATGCGTCTTCTTCAGCGCGCCGCCTTTGTGAATCGCGACGTGATCGGTCTTGTCGCTCTTGATTTCATACTGCGGATCATCGACTGTCGCGTGATGGGTATAGCCCTTGTAATCGCTGTCTCTTGTATGAACCTTGATGATCTTGCCGCTGACATGGCCGGCCTCCGAGTTCCAGGTGACGTGATCTCCAACCTTGAATTTTGCAGTCATGATGGGTGTCCTGGTCATTCTTCGGCGGTCATCGTCCGCTCGAGCTCGACTTCTTCCCGCAATCCCTCGAGATCGCGATTGACGATGGCCACGGCGAGCTTCTTGCCACCGTGGCGATACGTGACCTTGCAGTTTCGCGTTCCAAGGTCGAGTTGCCCGTCGATTTCGGCCTGGTCCCAGCGCTCGGCATGACCCACATACGCGAGGCCGAAATCGTATTGCTCGGTCCAGAAAAATGGCACAGCGTCGAACCGCTCGCGCCGACCGAGCATGTTGCGCGCGGCGGTCTGCCCCTGGCGTTCGGCCAGCACCCAGTGTTCGACGCGGATACGCTCCCCCGTGAGTCGGTCCGGCCAGCGAGCAATGTCGCCGGCCGCGAAGATGCCGGGGACGCTCGTCTCGAGGTATTCGTCGACCGTGACGCCACGATCGACGGCGAGCCCCGCCTGTTCGGCCAATTCGACAAGCGGTCGTACACCGATCCCGATGACGACAAGATCGGCTTGGAGAGTTTCTCCATTCTTCAATCGGACGCTTTGCGCGTCGATCGAAACGGCTGTGGTGCCGAGATGAAACGTCACGCCGTGTTGCTCGTGGAGCTTGCGAATGAAATTCCCGACATCCGCGCCGAGGATTTTCTCCATGGGAACAGCGTCCGGCGCGACCACGTGCACGTCGACATTGCGTGCGCGCAGCGATGCCGCCACTTCGAGGCCGATGAAGCTTGCCCCGATCACCACCGCTCGATGTGAAGTCAAAGCCTTGGCGACGAGCGCGCGGCTGTCGGCGAGCGTGCGCAAGTAGTGGACATGGCCCAGAGTGGCACCCGGTACGTCGAGCTTTATCGGCTCGGCACCGGTGGCGAGCAGCAGCGCGTCATAGCCGTGGCGGCTGCCGTCCGCGAGCTGCACATGTCGGCTCTTCGCGTCGAGGCTGGCAACGGGCGCGTTCAGTTTCAAGTCGATGTCGTGGTCGATGTAAAACGCCCGAGATCGCAGCGAATTCGACTCTGCGGGCGCCGTGCCCGCCAGGAATCCTTTCGAAAGGTTGGGCCGATCACAGGGGACCGACGCATCGGCGCTCAGCATGGTGATGCGGCCGCCATAGCCTTCGCGACGCAGCGTCTCGGCCGCCTCGTTGCCTGCGGCGCCGGCGCCGAGGATGATCACCGCGTGCGGCTTGTCTTCCTTCAGCGGAATTCGTTGGGGTTCTGCACGGGCGAGCTTCTCGCCGACATAGACGCTGCCGTCTCTCTGCTCGACGTTCCAGCAAGAGACCGGGTCGAGCGCTGGGGGGCGCAGTGTCGCGCCGGTGCGCAGGCTGAAACAGGCATGATGCCAAGGGCACCGAACCGTGTCGCCGACGAGCAGCCCGTCGGCGAGCGGGGCGCCGTAATGCGTGCAAATGGCGCCGATGGCAAACAGCTCGTCTCCGCGCCGCGCGAGCAACACAGGTTCATTGTGCGCATGGCCCAAGAGCATCGCGCCGTCTGCGATTCGCGAAAGCGAAACGCCTTTGACGAGGTCAGGTCCGCTAGGTTCGTTCTTTGTATCGCTCATATGATTTTCCCGAGGCGAAAGATGAGTGGAGTACGCGCAGGTGCCACTCATGCGCGCGTGAGCGCCTTGCCTGAGTGGTGCACGATGGCGGGTTCGCCCGGGTGGTGGTCAGTCTCGCGCACGCTGTACATCGTGTTGTCTGGGTTGGTGCCCATCTTGGACACGCCAGTAACCGTGCCATGGCCGATGGCGCTGCGGTAGTGCCATGACACTTTTGTGCCAACGGGGATCGTGTCGAACGCTTCATTCTTAGTAGCCATATTCATCTCTCCTTCGAGGTAGATGTACTTTCACTTTCCAGCCAATTGCCACCGCATGCACCGTTCGATCACCAAGCGCATCTATTGGTCAAGACGGCAAATGGGGGGTGGATCCGAGGCGTCCGCTATTCGTGACCTTCGACGCCTACGCCATAGACATGCACCATCTGGCCACCGAGCCAGCCCGATACGGCGATAAGTGCTACGCCGACAATCGAAAGCAGCACGGGAGTGCTCATGCCTGCGTCCATTGGGGTGGGACCGCTGGCGCGCAGCCAGATGTTTATCGCGTAGAGCACGACTGCGGTGAGATTGATTGCCATGTGGGTCAAGGCGATTTTCTTGACCGGCGGAGCGCCCCCCTTGTAGTAGAGCAGGTCGATAGCTCCAGGTACAGCCGCGCAGAGCGCGCCGATCAAGCCGCCGACCATGGCAATGAACGCGACGTTGGTCCAGATCTCTGAAGAGGCGCCGGCCAGACGGATCAAATCGCAGGCAAGGGAAAAGATCCAAAGTCCGATTGGAAAGACAACCAGCATCCCGTGGATGGGATGCTTGTAGATGCTCGCGGGAGTACGCATGGGATAACCTTCCTTGATCGCCAGAGAATGTTCACTCTCACCTGAGTTCGTCCGACCGGCGTTACGGTTTCGGACACAGTCACCTCATCTCGACGGTTGCGAGCGACAAATAGAGAAGCTGGAACTGCTCAGCGCCACCATTATTTTAAAGACCGTACGCGTGACGCGGATCGCGCGTCTGTGCGCTGCCGCACACAATCGGGTGCTGTGCTTAATTGAATACGGCGATCATTGACCTGCTAGGGGCACTACGGCACCTTAGCGCGCTGCACTGCACCAGCAAACCACATACCCGAGACATGTCCGGCACAACGAGCCTGTTCCGATTCCGATTCCGATTCCGATTCCGAAGCGATTGCGATTGCGATTGCGATCAGGTCGCAATGCTTGATCATCTCGGCTGTCAGCGTGTCACTCGACCCCGAACTCGGACACGTTCGCGAGGTTTTTGCCGTCAACGTGAGATGGTCGGACGGAAGGTTCGACTATACTCATTCGCGTTAACCTGCGCGCACATGAGCCCCCTGAGGGACGCGGTGCCAATCAAGTCACCACCGTCATTTGTGAAATCGCACTCAAACGAGATCGTCAAGACTTCGCCGGTCAAGCTCCACCGGACGCTGGAGGGCCTGCTCACTGCCGTGCGCGCGTGCCGCACGTGCGACGCGCATCTTCCGCTCGGGCCGCGCCCGGTCGTGCAGGCCGGTGCGGCGGCGCGAATTCTCGTCGTCGGACAAGCGCCCGGCGCAAAGGTGCATGTCAGCGGCGTACCGTGGGACGACCGGAGCGGTAAGCGCCTGCGCGATTGGATGGGCATCGATGCCGAGACTTTCTATAACAAGACGCACATCGCGATCTTGCCGATGGGTTACTGCTACCCGGGGCGGGCTGCGAGCGGCGATCTGCCGTCACGGCGCGAATGCGCTGAATTGTGGCTGGACCGCCTGCTTGCCAAGCTGCCGCGCATCGAGCTCACCTTGCTCGTCGGCCAATATGCGCAAACCCACTTCCTGCGCGATAAAGGTCATGTATCGGTGACGGCGACGACGCGAGGCTGGCGTGCGCACGCGCCCGGGATCATTCCGCTGCCGCATCCTTCGCCGCGCAACGTCGCCTGGTTCATGGCCAATCCCTGGTTCGATGATGAACTACTGCCTGTGTTGCGCCGTAGCGTTCGCCAACTCGTTGCCGACTGAGCCGCCGCGCCGTCGACGCGCTGCTCCGACCGCGGCGTTGTCGCGGGCCGTCGCTTCGCCTCAACGATCGTTGGACGACGATGAAAACCGCTGCAGCGTGCTGACCGTCGGCCACTCGACCCGGCCCATCGGGGCGTTCATTGAGTTGCTCGTCGCCCACGGCGTCACGCAATTGGTCGATGTTCGCACCGTGCCGCGCTCGCGCCACAACCCACAGTTCAACAAGGATGCCTTGCCGGCGCCGCTGGCCGCCGCGAACATCGGGTACGCCCACGCAAGCGGCCTCGGCGGCTTTCGGCCGACGACACCGGACTCGCCCAACGCCTCCTAGCGCAACCCGTCGTTTCGTGGTTATGCCGACTACATGCAGACGACCGATTTCGCCGCGAACCTCGCGAGTGTCATCGAGCTCGCCCGAAATGACCGCGTCGCGCTGATGTGCGCCGAAGCGGTACCCTGGCGCGGCCACCGCTCGCTGATCGCCGACGCCTTGCTCGTGCACGGAATCGCCACATGCGAGATCGTCAGTCCGAACCGCCTGCAGCCGCACAAGCTGACTCCGTTTGCCCGCGTCCAGGGCGAGCGAATCACCTACCCGTTCGCCGAGCCGTAGATGGGGTCGCCGATGGCCGAACACGACGTACGCCAGCGATAGCCCGCGCTACATGGGTTCGACCGTTCAGGATCGCGTCTGCCGGGTCCGGAGAGCATCTCCTCGAACACCCATCAGATCGGCACCCGGTAGCCGTAGAACTCGTGATCCTCGTTGTAGCCGCCCTCGCCCGCTCCCAGATCGGCATAGTCGTGCACGAGCTCGATGGCTGCGATCCACTTGACCATCTTGAAGCCGACCTCGTTCTCGCAGCGCAGGCGCAGCGGCGCGCCGTGCAGCACGCTGACAGGTGCGCCATTCATCTCGTAGGCGAGGATCGTCAGCGCGTGGCGCATGTTGGCCAGGCTGTGGGTGTCGTAGTAGCGGCCGCCGTCGCCACCGTCGGCGAGCGAGTAGAGCACAACATAGCGTGCCTCGGCCGTCGGCTTGACGAGGTCGAGGATGTCGCGCACTGGCACGCCGCCCCACTTGGCGACGCCCGACCAGCCCTGGATGCAGAAGTGCGTCGTGATCTGCTCCTGCTTTGGCATCGCCTTCAGCTCGGCGAGCGATAGCTCGACCGGGTTCTCGACCAGGCCGCCGACCCGGAGCCGGTAGCCGGCAAAGTCGGTTGCGACGAGCGCATCGAACTCGGCCGACTTCGGCATCGTGCCGTTGGGCCAGAAGTGAGGCGAGATGTCTTGCTCGGTGAGTTGGCTCTTCGCGTCCCACGACTGGGTCGCCGCACCGAACGGCCGGCTCATGAATTCACCGATTCTTTGCACCAGTCGCGCATGGCGCAAGGTGAACGGCGAGGCCCACCACCAAGCGACTGCCACCAGCAAAATGGCCGGGACGAAGATCGCAAAGCCACTCCAGGAGTTGTCGTGCACCCCCGCCCACATCATGTTGAGGTTGACGCGAGCGTCGGTAACGAAGACGAGCGTCACATGGGCCAGGATGAAGAGCAAGAACCACCAGAGCGCGATGAAATGGATCGAGCGGGCCTTTTGCCGGTTCAGCACCCGGCCGAACCAGCCGAGCCGGTTCGAGATCGCCGGGCTTTGCATCAAGCCGGTGATGATCGATGTAGGCGCGGCAATAAAGACGGTGATGAAGTAGGCAAGCTGCTGCATGCCGTTGTAGCGCGTCCAGCTCTCGTCGACAGGAAACGTGAGCGAGAGGTATTGCAGCGCCGTCGAGACGGCGTTCGGAAAGACGTCCCATGTCGTCGGGACGATGCGCAGCCACTGGCCGGTGGCGAACAGAAGAACGTAGTAGACAATGCCGTTGATCATCCAAAGTAGCGTCACCGAGAAGTGCCACCAGCGCGCCAAGCCGATCGAGTGGCGGATGCCAGGAATACCGAGCCAGGAAGGCAAGGTGACCGAGTCGTCCTTCGCCGTCCAGATCCGGCCGGTCGGCACTGCGGTCTGGAAGCGAAACCATTCGGTCCCGGGCGTGCAGTCGCGCTTCCAGTAGAGCCGCGGATGGTCGGCAAGAATCTGCACTCCGGCACGGATGATGAAGGCCATGAAAAACAGGTTGAGGAAATGCAGCAATCTCAACCAGCCTGGGAACCCGGTCGTGACCGGCAGCGCGGAGGTCGGAATGCCTGGGTAGCGCATCAGGAATTCCTGCACAACCGGGACTTGTCGCAAAGCTTGAGATACGGCCACGCCGATCACGAGCAGCACGAAAATCAGCGGCAAAGCCCAGAGGACATTGACCCAATGCCGGCCGAACCGAACCTTCGGCACGACGCCGGCCTGCGGCGGCAGCCAATGGTTCAAACGGACGCGGTCGTCGGCGGCGCTGAGCGCTCCCTCAAGAGGATCATGCGTGCTCACTGACGAGCGCCCCCGAGCCCCAGAATGACGATTTTCCCGGTCACAACTTCAGTCGGCCAAAGAATGGAAGTGAAGCCTACTGCGACCGCGACCTTCTGGTCGCCGTTCGCAGTGTAGGTGATGACTCCCCCGCCGATCGCGCCGCCAATTTTCTGCCCCCATAGCCGTTGGCCAGTGGCGGCATTCAGCGCATAAAAATTTCCGCCCATGTCGCCGAAGAAGACGAGCCCTCCAGCGGTGGGGGTCATGCCACTCAGGATCGGGTAATTCGACTTCAGCCGCCACTTCCACACGCCGGTGTCAGCGTCGACTGCGTAGACCCATCCCGCCCACTGCCCGAACGAGTCGGGTTTGCCATAGGTGTCATAAGGATTGTGCGTCGCCATTGCGGACCATGGCTGGCCGGGGGTCACCTTCTGAATCTCTTCGTCCTTCTGCAGCGTCACCGTGGCGCACCAATCGACTTCTCCGATCAGGATGAGATTGGTCGCCGGGTCGTAGGCGGGACCATTCCATTCCGCTCCGCCCACCGTGCCCGGGCAGAAACGGACGGGCTTCCCGACCGCAAAAGTTGCGTCCACGTTCTCGACGCGAGTAACCGGCGTGCGGTACAGCAGAGCATTGGTGGCCAGATCAAAGCCATAGAGGTGGCCATCTTTGGGTGCGACCGACAGCAGTCTCTTGCCACCTCGAGTACGTATCAAGGCAGGCGCGGTGGATACGTCCCAGTCGTGCCAGTCCTTGGGTACGAGCTTGAAATGGTTCTTATAGGCTCCGGATTTGGCATCGAGGACGACGACCGAGCCGGAATACAGATTCCCGCCCTCGCGCGGACCGCTTGCGAAGTCGGGCGCGGGATTACCGCCAGGGATGTACAACTCCCCAGTGGTCGGGTCTAGCGTGTAGGAGGTCCACGTAGCTCCACCGGTGATTGGAATGCCCGAGGCGTTTCGCCAAGTTGTCAGTTCGAGCGGCGTCGCGCCTTGCGGACCGCGGGTCAGGTCGCCCTCCGTCTTCGGGACCAGATAGAACTCCCAGACAATCTTGCCGGTCTTCGCCTCGAGCGCATACATGCGCCCTTTCACGCCCTTGTTGTCTCCGCCGGCATTGCCGATGAAGACCAGTCCGTTCCACGCGATCGGCGCGGCAGGTGTCGACTCGCCGAGCTTCGGGTTCGCGATGGTCGTTTCCCAGACCCGTTTGCCGGTCTTGAAGTCGTACGCCAGCACCCGCCCGTCCTCGGTGCCGCGAAACAGCAGGCCGTCCAGGTAGGCGGCGCCGCGGTTGACCGCCAAGACGCTGGCCGGAATGTAATCCTCGTGCGTCCGCCAGTTCTCGCGGCAGGTCGCAGGATCCAGCGAGAAAATGTCGTGTTCCGTGGTTCCGATCATGGAACCATTGACAACGATCAAGCCGGGTTCGAAGGCGGTGTATTGCCGGGTATCATAGGTGCAGAGAACGTCTAGCCGGCCAATGTTGGCCGTGGTGAGCTGATTGAGCGGCGAGTTGCGTTCCGACGTGAGCGTTTTGTTGTAACTCGGCCAGTCATCGGCGCTTACCGCCGGCAGGGACGCCGCTGTCGACGCATTCATCTGGACCTCTGCACTCGTCGACGCCGCCGCCTCTTCTGTAGTCGTTGTGCCAGTCGGAGCGTTCAACGTCCGCACGAAATTGATCGCCATGCCGGCCAGCGGCACTGCTTTGTCCCAATACGCGTAGATCACGCCGGCTGCGCTCGCGCTGACGATGAGCAGGACGCCAGCAGCAAGGATGATCTTGTTCTTGAGTTCCACAGGTTTTCCTTCGCGTCTCAGAGACTACCTGGCCGGGCCAGGAGCATCCGTCAGGCTATGCCTCCGACCATCACTGTGCACCCGCAGGGCCCGCGCCGTCTGTTCGGTAACGCACTATTGATCTTTCGCTAAATCATGACCGCTGACGATGTATTGCGTTGTACAGCGGCCAAGGTCGCTACGCGTCACCGTCAGTCGGTTTGTCTGCATGTGCCACGCGCGCCGCAGAGCACCGAGCAACTGCCCTCACACGTCCGAACTCGCTACGACATCGAATGTCGCAGATCCTTTCGCGCAAAGGCACCCGCTCTGCTCGAACCGTCGAACCATTAAACGATCAGCGCTGAACGTAAATATTCATCGCTGTACTCCCCTCTTAGCCGACTTTCGCCGGAGCAGGTTTGCTCATACTCACGGCGCCCCCAAACTTGTGATGCTTAAAACGGTGCCGTTTCGGTGCCGCTTCGAACCGTAACGATCGGCCGATCCTGATTCGCGTGTACCGCGCTGACGGCCCATTGAAATGGACTGAATCGAGAAATCACAAGAGGGGTAGCGCATGGTGCCGACCGGCGTGCTGATTGGCCAGATCACAATGGTTTTCGCCACCACTTTGCTGGGGCTATGGAGTGCCACCCAGTGGACTAAGCTTTCCTCGATATTTCGTCTGCCATCAGATGATTTTTATGCTGCCAGCTTTTCCTGATTTTGATCACCCCTCCAGCGATGGAGATACTGGATCGGTGATTGATAGCCGAGCGTTGAGTGCTGGCGGATTCGGTTATAAAAGACTGCGATATATTCAAAGCTCGCGGCCCTCATTTCAGCATGGGTAGCGTAGTGCATGCCGTGGGTGTAGTCACCGTAGTTGCGACATGTTGACTTGATTTGCTCGCAACAGCGCAAGAAAAATTGATCGCTATTGGATCGCTGGCAGGGAACGATTCCGTCAACGCTTCATCAAGGGCTGCGTCCAAATGTTTTAATTTCAGTTCGTTGGCCGTGTCATTCTCGCTCGTGTCAGTCAGCGTTAGATTTAAAGTCGGTGCATCAGCCTTCGAAGACGGGAGTTCAGGTATCTCTGCCTGTGCTGCCCACTTCGCATAACATTGCAACCCACAGAAGTAGGCTACATAATCAACCGCCTCGGCCACCTTTGCTTCGGACAGCGGCACCTCCTTTCGGCATTGTGCGCATGGAATTGTTGTCATATTGGCATCTTTTTTGTTCTGTGACATCATGTTTCTCCAGTAGCGATGGAGCCATAGCGTCCTTACGTATGGGCTGGTTGCAAGCAATGAACAATCCGTTAGCGCATCAACAGGTAGTATTTATCCTTGATCTTGGCCCACTCGTCCGAATCGGGCGGAGCAGCCTTCCTCTTAATGATCGGTTTCCAGCTGCGTGCTAGTTCGAGGTTGAGCGCAATAAAACGCGTCTGATCTTGTGGGACGTCATCTTCTGCAAAAATCGCGTCAACCGGGCATTCCACAACGCACAACATGCAATTGATGCAATCATCCGGTTCGATTGCCAGGAAATTCGTCCCCTCGCGGAATGCATCAGTCGGGCAAACGTCTACGCAATGCGTGTATTTGCATTTGATGCAGCTTTCGGTCACGACGAATGTCATGCAATTTCTTTCAATGTCACCCATCGGTGGTCACGAATTGCAGTTGCGTTCGTCATAGCGAGTTCTTGACCATCGTCAACCGGATTTGCTCGATTGCCCGTGATGGCGCGAGCCCCTTGGGACACACTTCGGTGCAGTTCATGATCGTACGGCAGCGAAATAGCCGATAAACATCGTTCAAGTCGTCGAGACGTTCCTGCGTGGCCCGATCCCGACTGTCAACGATGAAGCGTTCGGCCTGCAGCAGGCCGGCTGGCCCGACGAATTTGTCTGGGTTCCACCATGATGACGGACATTGACTGGTACAGCATCCGCACAAGATGCACTCATAAAGACCATCGAGCTTATCGCGTTCCTGCGGCGACTGCAGGCGCTCCTTTTCTGGAGGAGGTTCATCGTTGATCAGATAAGGCTTGATGGAGTGATACTGTTTGAAGAACTGGGTCATGTCCACCACCAGGTCGCGGATCACCGGAAAGCTCGGCAAGGGGCGTAACACCACGGGCTCCTTGAGATCCCATACCCGGGTGACGCATGCTAGTCCGTTGCGACCATTGATATTGATTGCGTCAGAACCGCAGACTCCTTCACGACATGATTTTCTGATGGTCAGCGAATCATCTTGCATCTTGATGCGCAGAATAACGTCCAGCAACATCCGGTCGGTTGCTTCCAACTCAATTTCATAGTCCTGCATGTACGGCTTTTTATCTTGTTCCGGATTGAAGCGAAAAATTGAAAATTTCATTGTGTCTCCCAATTCCTTATGTATTTGAAATGCAGGTCAGCTGTTCGCCTGCCACAAGATGCGAATCACCCATGCGCCAAGTCCGATCAGACCGAGCGCCAGCACCGCCAGAGTTCCAACGCGAACGGCAAGCGGTTTGACGTAGTCGAGAATGACATCGCGCAGGCCGACCCACATGTGCGCCAACAAAGCAGCGCAGAAAACGAACGCGGCGATGCTGATCACTGGGCTCACGATCCAGGCATGCCAAGCTAGATACGATGAAGGCCGGTCAAACAGAAAATGTGCTAGCAGAAACACGAGGAACATCAGCATGTAGACTGCGGTCACGCGCTGCACCAGCCACGCGCGCAGGCCGGAAACGGCCCGTCTCAAAACAATGCTCCTGCAGCCAGCAGCGCCACGGCGATCCCGCCAAGGTTCACGCTCCACGCGCTACGCCGCGCGGCTGGCAAGCGCGAACCGATGTCAATGTCGCTCAACAGATGTCGCACGCCAGCCAATAGATGGTGTGCCAGCGCCCAGATGAAGGCGAGCGCAACAACCTTGAGAGCCGCATGCCCGAACAGCTCGGTTACCCAAGCATAGGTTTGCGGGCCTTGCAGCGACAGATCGAGCAGATAGACGCAGAACGGGATGCCGATCGCCAGCAAAATGCCGGTGATCCGATGGGTGATCGATGTCACGGCGCCAACCGGCATTTGAATCTGGGTCAAGTTGAAGAATACGGCTCTTCTCATTTCGACCTCTGTGGTGATTTTGCGTGTTGGTCGGAAAGCGACTCGATCCGTTCGCGCAGCACGGGCAACAGTTCATGTTCAAACCAAGGGTTACGCTGGAACCATGGCGTGTTGCGCGCCGAAGGGTGCGGCAATGGAAGATATTCAGGCACAAACTCGCGCCATGCCTTGACCGTGTCAGTCAATGACGGCTTGCGGCGATTGCCCAGGAAATGCCGTTGCGCATGCAGACCGATCAGTAGAGTCAATTCAACTCTTGGCAACTTCGTCAATAAATGATCGAGCCACAAGGTCGCGCATTCCCGGCGCGGCGGCAAGTCACCGCCATTCCCCCGGCCAGGATAACAATATCCCATTGGAATAATTGCAATTTGCGATTCGTCATAAAACCGCGCAACGTCCAGCCCCATCCATTTTCGCAGACGTTCTCCGCTTGGATCATCCCATGGCGTCCCAGAAGCATGTACTCGAGCACCCGGCGCTTGACCCACGATGAGGATGCGCGCCGCTTCGCCGACCTGCAATATCGGACGCGGACCGAGCGGCAAGTGTGGTACGCAAGCACGACATTTTCGTACTGCGACCAGCAACATGCCAAGGGTGGGATATTTCGTTTTATTCACAATATCCTTCAAATGTGCTGCGTACTCGCTGATTCAATTGCTTACCCTGTGCAACGCCGACTCTTTGTGTATTGCGATGTGGTCGCTCTTGTCACTCTGAATTTCATATTGTGGTTCATCCTTGCTCGCATGATGCGTATAGCCCTTGTAAGCAACGTCCTTTGTGTGTGTTTTGATAATTTTTCCGGAGACGTGCCCAGCCTCCGAATTCCAGGTAACGTGATCACCAACTTTGAATTTGAGTGTCATGGCTCGACTTTCATTAAAATTTACGTTGCAAGTTACGGTTGCTCATGCCGATCAAGCGTGAGCGGCGGATAGGTGATTTGCGTTCCATCAACGTGGGCGAAGGTTGTAAGCGCGTGTGGTTTGCGTCCCTTCGGTCCAATAATGTCCTCGACGCGAATGCCTCGGACCAGAAGCGCGTCCCCGATCATCGATCGATGGCAGCGCCAAGGAACCGCTTCTGCGCACATCAAGACACAACGCTCAGTACGCGCCAAGTTTGCGACCGATTGAACGTTCTCGGCGAACTCCGATGTCTGCATGTAATCTGCATAGCCTCGAAACGAAAGATTGTGCCACCCGGCGTTGGGAGAATCGGCTCTCGCATGGCGCAATCCTCCGAGACCAGGAAGATGTGTATAAGAAATTTTGACTGCGTCTAATGATGTCGGGAGCGCGTCTTGATTGAACTGCGGATTATGGCGTGACCGAGGTACGGTTCTCACATCCAGCACTCGGACAATTTCATTGATTTGAAGCAGATCGAGGAATATGTCCAGCGGTCGATTCGAATGGCCAATCGTGCAGATGAGCGGTTCTGTCGCTGCGATGTCGATATTCATGGAGATAGAAAAAGTTATGAAAGGCGCTTACGCGCCATGCAACAAAATGGTGACAAGTACGGAGGAATCTTCTACTGCCTTTAGTGCGTGGACCTCGCCGCCGGCCAAGCATATTAGATCTCCCTCGCGCATCAACTGGTTAGTTCCCGCAGCCGAAAACTCTATACTTCCCTCGATGCATTGAACGGTAATTTCACCTGTAACTTGGTGCGTTGGCATTGACTTACCTGCTAGAAGAACCATACGAAACACTTCAAGGCGATCCGATTTGTAGAGCGTTTTCGTGGTTGCGTTTTTGAGATCGCTTTTATATTGACGAATGTCAATCAATTCACCCGACAACGCATGATGCTGAGCCATAACTGTTCCTTGGAATTCTTTGATTAGTAACTATTGCTGAGGTACCTGGTTTCGCGCGACGCTGAAAGTCACATTGCATCTCCATCTGCCGCGTTGCGGCCACAGAGAATAAATGGCTGCGCTCAGACCATACGCCCCATGTCGAGCAAGCGTCTGTGCGCTAACGCACTCTTGCACGAGCGGTCGCGACTCTGGCAGAGTCAGTCGTGATTTTCACTTTTTGATAAAGCAAATTATGAAAATAACTTAACAGTTGATTTTCTTGAATTTAGCCGCGTTTTAACTATATATCCGCCAACCAATAAGCTGCGGCTGGGGCCGCTGCCGACCAAGACCGAGACAGTCAAAATCACCATTGCGCTCACCACTGCGTTGAAGACCGATTTGGAACGCTACGCCGCGCAACATGCTCAGAACTACGGCGAGCCGATTGATGCCACGACGCTGATCCCGCACATGCTCCGCTCGAAGCGTTCATGGTGCGGGATCGCGGCTTCAAGAAGAGCATGGCGAAGTGATGCACAACCACGCCGCGTGAGCGCAATCGGAATACGCTCATGCACGCCTGAGCGAGTTTTCAATAGATGCCGGAAAGATCACCATCACAGGACCGCATTTATATCGGCCGTTGCAATGCACGCTGCAACTGCCCTGCTGATGGAGAAGATCATGAACAAAGCAGATCGAAGTTTGCAGGCCGCGAGATCGAACAACGACTCTGATGCAAACGACCTGCACGGCATGCCGCTACCACGACTGATCGCGCCGAATATCTTGCCGTTCCGACGCACGATCCGCCGTCCCGAGTTGCGACAAATCGTGCCTCTGGCCGACACCACGATCTACGACATGGAACGGCGCGGTGAATTTCCGCGCAGGTTCAATCTAACCGCACGCTGCGTGGTGTGGGATTTGACGGAGGTAGAGGCATGGCTCGATGCGCGCCGCCAAGCCTCCGACAGCGCGCAGATAAAACGAGCCCCCTCGCCGGACGTGCGTCAGCGCAAGCACCGCCCCGTCAAAGCAACGCCTGTGTCGTGATGATCTTCATCGACGGGGGCAGCAACGTCGGGGTGTGCGATTCGCCGGCCACCCAGGCGTCAACCATGTCGGCCCACTCTTGCAGCATGTGGCGGCGCTGCTCGGCGTATTCAGCCTTGTTGTAGATGCCGCGTGATGAACGGCCGTCTTCGTGGGCAAGACACTTCTCGATCCAGTCACCGTTGAAGCCCAACTCGTTGAGGATGGTCGAACCGGTGCGGCGCAGGTCATGCACAGTGAAATTTTCGATTGGCAGACCCTTCGCTTTCGACCGCTCCACGACTATCTGCCCGACACGGTTCAGCGTGGCGTTCGACATACACTTGTCGCCGTCATAGCGCGAAGGCAACAGGTATCTTGAGCCACCGGCGCAGGTGCGCAGTGCGATCATGATGTCGAGCGCCTGCTGCGACAGGTAGATGTTGTGGGCCTTGCCGGCCTTCATGCGGGCTTTTGGGATAGTCCACAGCGCATTCTCGAAGTCGATCTCATCCCATGTCGCGTGGATCAGTTCGCCTTTGCGCACCAGCGTGAGCAAGATCAGCCGCAGACCCAGTTTGATGGTCGGGTACGACGCGACGTACTCCAACTGCTTGAGCATGATGCGTATCTCGGACGGCGACAGCGCGCGATCCCGTGCCACGAAAGTGGCAATCGACGATGGTCCAACGTCGTCGGCAGGATTGGCCACCTTCTCACCGTGCAAGATGGCAAAACCGTAGATTTGCTTGATGATGTCGCGAACGTGGATTGCCGTTGCTGGCGCTCCCCTCCCCTTCACCTTGCCGCACAGATCGCGCAGGTCATCAGGACTGATCTCGCTCAGCAAGCGACTCTTGAACACAGGCAGGATGTCCCGGTCAAGGATGCTCTTGCGCATCGACCGCGTGCTGTCGGCCATCCGCGCACCCTTGTACCACTCGTCGGTAAATTCCTGGAAGGTTTTGGCGTCCGAAAGGCGCCTCTTCTCTCGCTGCTTTTCCTGCGCCGGGGACTGTCCTTCCGAAACTGCCCGCTTCGCGTCGATGCACTTTTCGCGTGCACGGGCCAGCGACAGACCGCCTGGCCCATAACGGCCAATCGTCAGCGTTTCGCGCCTGCTATTGATCCGGTAGTCATAACGGAACGTGACGGTACCCGCCGTCGATACCGTCACATACATTCCATCCCTGTCCGTCACCTTGTAGGGCGCATCCTTGGGTTTGAGATTCTTCAGTGCGGTATCGGTCAGCATGGTGTCCTCCTGAGAACGGCAATTTTACCGTCAACGGCTCAAAAGACACAGAATGCTCTGAAACCCGCATGAATACTAGCTCTTCCTCTTATTTTTTACCGTCAGAGCCGAAAACAGTCAGACGGTAAATATTTTTAGATGACTTGCCTAGCTTTCATTACCGTCAGGATTACCGACAAAACGTTTCGCTTGTCGTCAATAGATGCGGATAGCTTTCGTGGAATAAACTTATATAAATCAATAAGTTAAGTGACTTTCCCGATAGTCCACGAAAGCTGCCGAAAGACCTAAAATCATTCCCACTCGATCGTCGCCGGCGGCTTGCCGGAGATGTCGTAGACCACGCGGTTGATGCCGCGGACTTCGTTGATGATGCGGTTGGAGATCCGGCCCAGCAAGGCATGCGGCAAATGCGCCCAATGTGCGGTCATGAAATCCTGCGTTTGCACGGCGCGCAATGCCACCACGTATTCGTAGGTGCGGCCATCGCCCATGACGCCGACCGACTTCACCGACAGAAACACGGCAAAGGCCTGGCTGGTGGCCTCGTACCAGTTCTTGTACTCACCCTGGCTGTCGACGCCGGCAGGCAAGTCCATCGTGCCGTTGCGCAGCTCGTCGATGAAGATCGCATCGGCACGCCGCAGCAGATCGGCAAATTCCCGTTTGACTTCACCCAGAATGCGTACGCCCAGGCCCGGTCCCGGGAACGGATGGCGATACACCATCGTCGCCGGCAAGCCCAGTGCCACGCCCAGTGCGCGGACCTCATCCTTGAACAGTTCGCGCAGCGGCTCCAGCAACTTCAGGTTCAGTGTTTCCGGCAAGCCGCCAACGTTGTGGTGGCTCTTGATGGTGTGACCCTTCTTGCCCTTGCCGGCGCTTTCGATCACGTCCGGATAAATCGTGCCCTGCGCCAGCCATTTGGCATTCTTGAGTTTGCCGGCCTCGACCTGGAACACCTCGACGAATTCGCGGCCGATGATCTTGCGCTTGGCCTCCGGATCGGTGACACCGGCCAGATGTCCGAGGAAGGTTTCGGCGGCATCGATGCGGATGACTTTCACGCCCAGATGATCGGCGAACATCTCCATCACCATCTTGCCTTCGTCGAGACGCAACAGGCCGTGGTCGACGAACACGCAGGTCAGCTGGCTGCCGATCGCGCGATGAATCAGGGCTGCCGCAACGCTGCTGTCGACGCCGCCGGACAATCCCAGGATCACCTCGTCGCTGCCGACCTGGGCGCGGATCGACGCGACTGCTTCGGCAATATAGTCGGGCATGTTCCAGTCGGATTTGAGGCCGCAGATCTGATGCACGAACCGTCCCAGGATGGCCTTGCCCTGCAGCGTGTGCGTGACTTCCGGATGGAACTGGACCGCGTAGAACTTGCGCGTCTCATCGGCCATGGCGGCGATCTCGCAGCTCGGGTTCGATCCCATCACCTTGAATCCGGCCGGCATCTCGGTGACCTTGTCGCCGTGGCTCATCCAGACCTTGAGCATGCCCTCGCCTTGCGGCGTGACGAAATCACTGATATCCGACAGCAACGTCGTGTGGCCGCGTGCGCGCACTTCCGCGTAGCCGAATTCACGCACCGTGCCATTCTCAACTTTGCCGCCCAGTTGCTCTGCCATTGCCTGCATGCCGTAGCAGATCCCGAGCACCGGCACACCCAGTTCGAACACGGCTTGCGGCACGCGTGGCGTTTCGCCATCGATGACCGAGTTCGGCCCGCCTGACAAAATCACGCCGGCAGCACCGTAGTTGCGCACGAATTCATCGCTGACGTCGTAGGGAAACACCTCGGAAAACACACCCGCATCGCGCACCCGGCGTGCGATCAGCTGGGTCACCTGTGAACCGAAATCGAGAATCAGAATTTTTGAATGCATGGCAGTTGTCGGAAAAGTAAATGAATGCGATGGATAAAACGTCAGCAGGGCTGCCCGGCAATACCGGCAGCCCTGCTTTGATTTACAACAGCGAGCCGATCAATCAGCGCGGTAGTTCGGCGCTTCCTTGGTGATCTGGACATCATGCACATGGGACTCGCGCATGCCGGCCGACGTAATCTCGACGAACTCGGCGCGTTCGCGCAAGTCCTCGATGGTTTCGCAACCGCAGTAGCCCATCGAGGAACGCACGCCGCCAACCAGCTGATACAGGATGGCCAGCACGCTGCCCTTGTACGGCACCCGGCCTTCGATGCCTTCCGGGACAAACTTGTCGTTGCTGTTGCCCGCATCCTGAAAATAGCGGTCGGCCGAGCCATCGGCCATCGCCGCCAGGCTGCCCATGCCGCGATACGATTTGTAGCTGCGGCCCTGATACAGAATCACTTCGCCAGGCGCTTCTTCGGTGCCGGCGAACATGCTGCCCATCATGACGCTGGAGGCGCCAGCCGCCAGTGCTTTCGAGATGTCGCCGGAATAGCGGATGCCGCCATCGGCGATACATGGAATGCCCGTGCCCTTCAGGGCCTGCGCGACATTCGAAATGGCCGTGATCTGCGGCACACCGACACCCGCGACGATGCGCGTGGTGCAGATCGAGCCCGGGCCGATGCCGACCTTGACACCGTCGGCGCCATGATCTGCCAGCGCCTTGGCCGCGGCAGCGGTGGCAATGTTGCCACCGATGACATCGACGTGCGGGAAATGCTTCTTGACCCAGCGCACCCGATCCAGCACGCCCTGCGAATGGCCGTGCGCTGTATCGACGACGATCACATCGACCCCGGCAGCGACCAGCAATTCAATGCGCTCGTCATTGTCGGAACCGACCCCGACCGCAGCGCCAACGCGCAACTTGCCGAATTCGTCCTTGCAGGCAAACGGATGCTCAGTGGATTTCTGGATGTCCTTGACGGTAATCAGGCCGCGCAATTCGAAATCATCATCCACCACCAGCACCCGCTCCAGCCGGTGCTTGTTCATCAGTCGCTTGGCTTCGGACAGCTCGGCGCCATCCTTGACGAACACCAGCTTGTCGCGCGAAGTCATCTTGGAGCGGACCTCGGCATCCAGATCTTCTTCAAAGCGCAAATCGCGGTTGGTGATGATGCCGATGACTTTTTTCCCTTCGACGACCGGGAAGCCACTGATTCCATGCTGGGCCGACAGTGCAATTACATCGCGGATGCGCATGTTCGGCGGAATCGTGATCGGGTCACGCACGACACCGGATTCGAACCGCTTGACCCGGGAGACTTCACGGGCCTGTTCGCGTGGCGTGAGATTCTTGTGGATGAAGCCGATACCCCCTTCTTGCGCCATTGCAATCGCAAGGCGCGACTCGGTCACGGTATCCATCGCCGCCGACAACAAGGGAATGTTGAGCGTGATGTTGCGTGACAGGCGTGTTTTTAGGGAGGTATCTTTTGGAAGGATGTTGGAATAAGCGGGAACGAGCAGCACATCATCGAACGTGAGTGCCTTTTGAACTAGACGCATAGTGTTTCCTATTGGCGCAAAACCGAATTATACAGAAAACCTTTTGCCCCGTCCGTTCAGAAAGTGCCGATCGTCAACCAAAATCAGGGTGCGCGCATTGACAGGGGGGTCAAAGCATGGCGAAATAGTTGCCACGAATCAAATTCGAAGGTCGAGCACATCATGAAACTGCATTTCCCCACCATTCGCACCCTGTTCCTTGGCCTGCTTCTGTCCAGCGCCGGCAGCCTGGCCATCGCCCAGTACGTGTGGGTCGATGGCAAAGGCGTCAAGCAATACTCCGACGTGCCACCACCGGCATCGATTCCGCGCAGTCAGATCCTCAAGGAACCCGGCGTCACGCGCGCCGCACCGCCGGCGGCCACAACGCCGGCCGAGGGCGGCGCGGTCGATGCCGCGAAAGCACCGGCGCCACTGACCACCGCGGAGCGCAATGCCGATTTCCAGAAACGCAAACTGGAACAGGCCGACAGCGACAAGAAAGCCGCTGACAAGGCAAAGCAGCTGGCTGACAAGGCCGCCAATTGCGAAAAAGCGCGCTCTTATGCACGCACCCTCGACGACGGTGTGCGAATTTCGACCACCGACAAAAACGGCGAGCGCAGCATCCTCAGTGATGAACAACGTGCCACCGAAGTCAAGAATACCCAGCGCGTGATCAGCGACTGCAAATAATCGCGCCGGATCAAGTTTCCTTGCGGGCCCGTCGGCGCCGTGCGTCCTTGGGATCGGCCACCAACGGCCGGTAGATTTCGATCCGGTCATGCGCGCGCAAAGTTGTCTCGGGCGTTTTGAGCCGGGCAAAGATGCCGACCCGGTGCCGCGTCAGGTCGATGTCCGGCATCGCCAGCGCGACCGCGTCGGCAATCGTGCTGCCGAGCGCGACTTGCAGGTCAATGCAGAGTTGCCGCTCCGGCAGCGCGTAGCACACCTGCACCGGCAGCAACGCGTCAGCCATACACCACTTCGGCGCGCTTGCAGAACGAATCGACGAAACTGTTGGCGATCATGTTGAAGACCGGGCCAATGACGCCCTCGATCAGGCGATTCGAAAACTCATATTGCAAATCAAAATCAATCTTGCAGGCGTCGGCGCGCAACGACTTGAATGTCCAGGTGCCGTGCAACGACTTGAAGGGTCCGTCGACCAGCCGCATCGTCATCAAGCCGGGCGGCTGGTTGGTATTTTCAGTGGTAAAGGTTTGCCTGATACCGTGATAATTGATTTGCAGCGTCGCCGTCAGCCGATTTTCTTCGGTGCGATGCACTTCGACTCCGCCACACCATGGCAGAAATGTGGGATAGTCTTCGACCTTGTCGACCAGTGCAAACATTTGTTCGGCACTAAAACCAAGAAAAACTGATTTGTGAACCACTGCCATTGCGTTTATACCGTTTCATAACATCAGAAGTCCGAAATTCTAACCGACTGCATCCATTTTTACCTCATGACCATAGTTGATAACAGAAAAGCCTTTCACGATTATTTTGTCGAAGAGCGCTTCGAAGCCGGTCTTTCGCTGCAAGGGTGGGAGGCCAAGTCGATCCGCGCCGGGCGCGTGCAACTCAAGGAAGCCTACGTGATTGAGCGCGGCGGCGAGCTGTTCCTGTTCGGCGCCCATATCAGTGCACTGACCTCAACCTCGACCCACGTGCATCCGGAAGCCACGCGCACCCGCAAGCTGCTGCTGCATGCCGCCGAAATCAAGAAGCTGATCGGCAAGGTGGACCGCTCCGGCTATACCGTTGTGCCGATCAACCTGCATTACGTGGGTGGCCGGATCAAGTGCGAAATCGGCCTGGCAAAAGGCAAGAAGGAACATGACAAGCGCGATACCGAACGGGAACGCGATGGCAAGCGCGAAGTGGCGCAGGCGATGAAGACGCACCGTCGCTGACGGTCCGGAAGGGTCTTGCCAATATCGGTTACAACGGTTTGAGGAAGATCCAGCAGGTCTCGCCGCCCAGTGCTTTTTTCATGTGGACCTTGACCCTGGTCGAGGCCCTGCCGCAGTCCAGCAGAAACTCGAACATCGTATTCAAGCTGTTATCCCGCACACCGGTCTCAAACACGCCCTTGAACGCCGGTGTTGCAGTGCAGGGAGCGACGTCGGTAAAGAAATTCTTCCCGATCGCAAGTGCCGGGTCGCAGCCGACCAGCGCGCCCTCCGTCGCATTGCATTTCACGACCACCCCGCTCCTGTCGACCTCAACCGCGCCGAAATCGAGTCTGTCGATATCCCCGTCGGACGCCTTGTCCAGACAGGCTTCGATGTCGGATTTGCCAAATCCGGGCAATTCAAGGTCCCTCATTGCAGAGCTCCTGTCCAGGTCGAGGCGCGGCCATTCAGCGGGTGATGCGATGCAAAAAATAGGGTTCGCACGAATTAACTCCATGGTTACTTTGTCAATTTAACCAACAGTAATAATGAATGGTCAATTCGTCAACACGCGCAAGCGGCAAAGCACCGCCTTTCAACCGTATTGATGCGATCGATCAATGTTCCACTGATGATTTGAGGACGGTGAGCCGCTCCAGGCGACCAACGTCACTCGCGCCATATCAATTAATACGAACCTGAACGTTCCGCGGATTCGCGGTTGGATGTACTGACGCACGTCAATGTACGTGCGACCCTTCCGCCACCTCTGACGACCAGGGCGGTGTCGCCGCCCAGATGCGGCGACACCGATGCAGCGTTGCGCTGCAGCGCGTCAGATTTTTTGCTGCGACTTCACGACCTGCATGGCGCCGGCAATCAGGCCACTCATGTCGCTCAGGTTGGCGGGCACGATGATCGAATTGTTGGTCTTGGCAAGATGCGCGAACGCCGCCACATACTGCTCCGCGACTTTCAGATTCACCGCGTCGGCGCCACCCGGCTCGCGAATCGCGGCAGCGGTCTTGCGTAGCGCCTCGGCACTGGCTTCGGCAATTGCGACGATGGCGGCGGCCTGGCCTTCGGCACGGTTGATCGAGGCCTGTTTCTCGCCCTCGGATTTGGCGATCGAGGCTTCGCGTTCACCGGTCGCGATATTGATCTGCTCCTGCTTGCGTCCTTCGGAGGCCGCGATCAGCGCCCGCTTCTCACGTTCTGCGGTGATTTGTGCCTGCATCGCGTGCAGGATTTCCTTCGGTGGCGTCAGATCCTTGATCTCGTAGCGCAGCACCTTGACGCCCCAGTTGGCCGCCGATTCATCGATCGCATTGACGATGGTGGTGTTGATGTGATCACGCTCTTCGAAAGTCTTGTCGAGTTCCATCTTGCCGATGACCGAGCGTAGCGTGGTCTGCGCCAGTTGCGTAATCGCGGCCAGATAGTTGGACGTGCCATACGACGCGCGCATCGGATCAGTCACCTGGAAGTACAGCACGCCATCGACCTGCAGCTGCGTGTTGTCCTTGGTGATACAGACTTGCGGCGGCACGTCGAGCGGAATCTCCTTGAGGATGTGCTTGTAAGCGATGCGATCGATGAACGGAATCACGATATGCAGGCCAGGCGTGAGAATGGTGTGGAATTTGCCGAGCCGTTCGACCACCAGTGCGTGCTGTTGCGGCACCACGTTGATGGTCTTCATTACGAACACCACCGCCAGGATGAAGATGATCAGAGAGACACCGCCGAAATTCAATTCCATGTTTTACCCCTTGTGAGAATGCATTGGTTTGACCAGCAGACAACTGCCGCGGATTTCGATGATCTGATGGATGCCAGGCGCCGGCGTTCCGCTGCCGGCATATTCGACATCCCATTGCGCGCCGCGATGCATCACGCGCGCTACCGGCGTGCCGCCTTCCGGCATGGTCCAGACTGCAATCGTGACCGCTTGTCCGATATCCAGATTGACATTTGGATCGCGCGCGGAGTCGGTACGGGTGGTCTTGCCCAGCTTGCTGCGGTTCAGCGCCACCGTTGCCACGGCGCCCACCACTGCCGCGACGATGAATTGCACGCCCGATGGCAGGTCCAATGCGGCGGCAATCGCGCCGGCGATGATGCCGAATGCGATCATCAGCAGATAGAACGTCCCGGTGAAGATCTCCAGCATTACGAGCAGACCGGCTGCGATCGCCCACGCCATCCATTGCGCCATGATTTTTCCCGTCTTTCAATTCAACCGGCAAGCGCGCCAAAGCGTCGCCAAAAAAAACAAAACCCCCGCAGCCAGAAAGCCACGAGGGTTTAACTTTTCAAGATAGAACTGTTTGATTTGTTATTCGATTCAATGTCAAACGAGTCTAGTCGATATTACCGGAGTACTAATAATTAAATGACAATCGCTGTTGCGTTAAGTAGACGCTTTTAACGCAGCCAGTTTTTGCCAGGTATCAATCACCGAATCCGGGTTGAGCGAGATCGACTCAATCCCTTCCAGCATCAGCCATTCCGCAAAATCCGGGTGATCCGACGGACCCTGACCGCAAATGCCGATGTACTTGCCCTGCGCGCGGCAGGCCGCAATGGCTTTCGACAGCAAGGCCCGTACTGCCGGGTCACGCTCGTCGAAATCGGCGGCCAGCAATTCCATGCCGGAATCGCGATCCAGGCCCAGCGTCAACTGGGTCAGATCGTTCGAACCGATCGAGAAGCCGTCGAAGAATTCGAGGAATTGTTCGGCCAGGATCGCATTCGATGGCACTTCGCACATCATGATCAGGCGCAAACCGTTTTCACCGCGCTTGAGACCGTTCTTGCCCAGCAGGTCCACCACTTTTTCGGCCTGGCCCAGCGTACGTACAAACGGCACCATGATTTCGACATTGGACAGGCCCATGTCATTGCGCACCCGTTTCATGGCCAGGCATTCCATTTCGAACGACTCGGCGAAATCGGCCGACAGGTAACGCGCCGCGCCGCGGAAACCGAGCATCGGGTTTTCTTCGTCCGGCTCGTAGCGCGACCCGCCAATGAGCTTTTTGTACTCATTCGACTTGAAGTCCGACAGGCGCACGATGACCGGCTTGGGCCAGAAGGCGGCGGCGATGGTGGCGATGCCTTCGGCCAGCTTGTCGACGTAGAACGCCTTTGGTGATGCATGACCGCGCGCGACTGACTCGACCGCTTTCTTCAGATCCGGATCGATATTCGGATATTCCAGAATCGCTTTCGGATGGACACCGATGTTGTTGTTGATGATGAACTCAAGACGGGCCAGGCCGACGCCATTGTTCGGAATCGACTGGAAATCAAATGCCAGTTGCGGATTGCCGACGTTCATCATGATTTTCAGTGGCAGCTTTGGCAGCTCGCCGCGCATGACTTCGGTGATCTCGGTTTCCAGCAGGCCGTCGTAGATGCGGCCCTCGTCGCCCTCGGCGCAGGACACGGTGACGAAGGTGCCATCCTTGAGCAACTCGGTGGCATCGCCGCAGCCCACTACTGCAGGAACGCCCAGTTCACGCGCGATGATCGCCGCGTGACAGGTGCGACCACCGCGATTGGTGACAATGGCGGCGGCCCGCTTCATGACCGGCTCCCAGTTCGGATCGGTCATGTCAGCCACCAGCACGTCGCCCGGCTGGACCCGTTCCATGTCGGCCGCATCGTGAATCACGCGCACCGGACCGGCGCCAATTTTCTGGCCAATCGCGCGCCCCGACACCAGCACCGTGCTGCTGCCCTTGAGCTTGAAGCGCTGCTGCGCGTCGGTCGCCTTCTGCTGCGACTTCACGGTTTCCGGACGCGCCTGCAGGATGTACAGCTTGCCGTCGCGGCCATCCTTGCCCCACTCGATGTCCATTGGACGGCCGTAATGCTTTTCGATGATGACGGCGTACTTCGACAGCTCGACGATTTCCGTGTCGGTGAGCGAATAGCGATTGCGCATTTCGATCGGCACATCGACGGTCTTGACCGAACGGCCAGCCTTGGCATCGGCGGTGAATTCCATCTTGATCAGCTTCGAGCCGATGTTGCGCCGGATGATCGGCAGCTTGCCTTGTTCCAGCATTGGCTTGTGCACGTAAAACTCGTCCGGATTGACGGCGCCCTGCACCACTGTTTCGCCCAGTCCGTAGCTGGACGTGATGAAGACGACATCGCGGAAGCCGGATTCGGTATCCAGCGTGAACATCACGCCGGCTGCGCCCAGGTCCGAGCGCACCATGCGCTGCACACCGGCGGACAAGGCCACCTCGGCGTGGGTGAAGCCCTTGTGCACCCGATACGAAATGGCCCGGTCGTTGTACAGCGATGCGAACACATGCTTCATCGCCTCAAGGACGTTGTCGATGCCGACCACATTGAGGAAGGTTTCCTGTTGCCCGGCAAACGACGCGTCGGGCAAATCTTCGGCGGTGGCCGACGAGCGCACTGCAAACGACATCTCGCCAACCGAATCGGCCACCAGTTGCTGGTAGAAGGTGTTGATCTGTTCCTGCAGGCGCGGCTGGAACGGGGTCTGCACGATCCACTCGCGAATTTCATTGCCGGCCTGCGCCAGTGCGCGCACGTCATCGATGTCGAGCGACACCAGACGGTCGGCGATGCGCTGCGCGAGCGTCGCGCCGCCGTTTTCGCTGTACGACAAAAAATCACGGAAGGCCTGCGCTGTGGTGGCAAAACCACCCGGCACGCGCACACCGGCGCCGGCCAGTTGGCTGATCATTTCGCCCAGCGAGGAGTTTTTCCCGCCGACCGAATCGACATCGTCCATACGCAGGTTTTCGAATGCGACTACATAACTGGCTTCCTGGACTGCTCCTGTTGTTGCTGCTTCAAGTGCGTTAATCATGAGAACCTCTGCTTTGATGATAAGAAATCTGCACGCGTACCGCGTTGGCCCGTACACTTTCAACTTGCTGAAGTTGCCAGCGCGGCCCGCGGAATCAACACTGGCGGCCATTTTACCCGCTGCAACCGTTTTTGACCTCGCCAATTGACCTCGTGAACACGATGAACCCTCCTGAAATTGCAGCACACCAACTCCCACCAATCGATCGCACGGTATTTTTTGTCTCCGACGGCACCGGCATTACTGCCGAAACCTTTGGTCATGCGGTGCTCACGCAGTTCGACTTGCGCTTCCGGCAGATCCGCATGCCATTCGTCGATACGCGCGACAAGGCGCACGATGCGGCCAAGCGCATCAACCAGGCCTTTCTCTCCGACGGCAAGCGCCCGATTGTCTTTTCAACGCTGGTGCAGGACGATCTGTCGGTCGTGATTCAGCAATCGGCCGGCATGTACATGGACCTGATCCATACCTTTGTCGAACCGCTGGAGCAGGAACTCGATGCAAAATCGACCCACTCGGTAGGACGCAGTCACAACATCGCCGACTCGGACGATTACAAGAATCGCATCGAGGCGATCAACTTCTCGCTGGCGCATGACGATGGCCAGTCGCACAAGAACCTGGCCATGGCCGACGTGATTCTGGTGGGTGTCTCGCGCTCCGGAAAAACGCCGACCACGCTGTACCTGGCCATGCAATACGGGATCAAGGCGGCCAACTATCCGTTGATTCCCGAAGACTTTGAGCGCGCCAAATTACCCAGCGGCCTGTTGCCGTACAAGTCGAAGATCTTCGGCCTGTCGATTACGCCGGATCGCTTGTCCGAGGTACGCAACGAGCGCCGGCCGGGCAGCAAATACGCCGCAATCGAAAACTGCCGTTACGAGGTCAACGAAGCCGAGGCCATGATGCGCCGCGAGGGCATCCGCTGGATGTCGTCGACTGCCAAGTCGATCGAAGAGATCGCCACGATGATTTTGCAAGAGATCAAAATCGACAAACATCAATACTGAACCTGGATGGAATGACTGATGACCTACGATTACAGCTCGGAAAGCCAGCGTCTCGAATTACCGAACCCGTACCGCATCGATAACTTTTTTCAGTTCGCCGTCGCCACGTTCTATCTGATCGCTGGCTTGCTGTGCCTGATGGTGGCGCGCAGCAATCTGGATGGCATGAGCGCCAAATTCATCGTGCCGCTGGCCGCTGCCATTGTGCTGATCGGTTACGGCATCCGCTGCGCCGCGATTGGCATGACGCGACTGCGTTTCTTTTTCGGGCGCGCCCTGCCGGTTGGCCTGGCGCCCGAATTGCAAAATGGCGTGATCGGAAAATCCAGCCAGATCAACGTCGTGCTGGAAGACCTGCGCCGCGGCGCACTGAGTTTTCCAGAACCGATCGGCGCGCTCAACGGCCTGCTGTACGACCGTTTTCCACGCCTGATTCTCGCGCCGCAACCGGTGCAGGCCCTGGCGCAGTCGCAGTTTCGCAACGGCTTGGTGATCCTGCTGACGCTGGCCTCGCTGCTGGTCGCGTGGCTGGGATTTTCGCGCCCCCACACGGCGCAGTGGATCGGGGTGTTTTACTTCCTGTTTGCAGGCTGGCTGGTGTTGCGGCCGATGACAACGCTGCGGCAAGGCGCCAGCCGCGTCAATGAAACCGCAGTAATCCTGCTGGTCGTCGCGGCCATTCTCGGCCCCGTCGCGGTAGGTTTTTTTGCGCGCTCGCTGCCTGACCTGCCCTGGCTGACCTTGCACTGGCAGGCCTTGTTCTTGCTGGTCGCCGTACTGGTCTCGGTGGCGCTGTTTTTTGTCGCCTTGATGCGCCAGCTGGCTACCGCGCAAGCAACCACCATCAGCTGCGAAGTACTGCGCCTGAATATCAATACCCATCCAGCCCAGATCATCGGCGAGTTCGATCGCGTGATGCAGCAGAAATGGGTCGAAAAAATCCCCAACCGCCGCTACGCGCGCATCGACCCGGTCATCAATTCCGACAGCGCCACCGGCAGCTTCACCGGCGAGATCGTCGAGGAGACCCAGCCGCTGCCGTCAAAGGGTTTGCAATCGTTGTCGCTGTCGAGCGCGCTGGCCGGCGACCGCACCCGCTGGCTGGTGTATCTCAACGTGTACGGATTGCTGATGCTGTGCACCGCAGCGGTGGCACTGCTGCTGTTCGTGATGCGCTTCGAAGCCGGTGGCATTGACATGTCGATCACCGCCAACATCACCTTTGCCTTCGTTGCCTTTTCGGTCGGACGCTTCTGTTTCGAGGCATCGCAGCGGCTGTGGGGACGATTCGATTTTGTGTCGGAAATCATCTGGCTGGATTTGTCGGGGCAATACACCACCGCACGCAACAAGCTCGGCAATGATTTTTCCAGCACGGTACGCACCGAAAGCAATGCCATCCATGTCGATTCGATGACGATGCGGGTCTGGACCGCCCGTCTCGAAACCGTGGTGTTCGGCAAGGAGAGCAAGCGCTGGATTACCGCCATGAATGGTCAGAGCGAAAACACCAGTGGCCTGGCAACGCATCTGTCGGCCTTCGCACGCGATCGCTCCATGTTCGTCGCGCCGACCAATGCGGATGACCTGCACAAGATAGCGGCGATGCAGGGCAGCCCGGGCAGCGTGGCCGACGATCTGCAGCGACTGGCAAAGGCGCCGGCGGCAACTGCCGCACAAGATCGATTTTGCAGCGAATGTGGTGCAGCCAGGCTGACCGACGCCCGCTTCTGTTCGGGCTGCGGCGCAAAATTTCAATGAGCCATCGACGACGACCTGTTCTGGAGTAGCACATGACGTATCGGGACGTACACAACATCATTGGCGCGCATCTCCAATTTGCAAAGGAGGCGGCCGAACTGGATCTGTGGGATCACGATCTGGTGACCGGTGAAGTGACCCGCAAACCGACCCGCCTGTTCGACAGCCTTGGTTATGGCGACGCCGAGACGGCCGCCTGTCTGCACGACGGCATGCTGGCTTTCGTGCATCCCGACGACATCGCGTTGCTGGATAGCTGCTTGGCCGACTATCTGGCCGGAATCACCGCGCAATATCGCTGTGAATTTCGCTTGCGCGCCAACGACGGCAGATGGGTCTGGTTCGCCAAACAGGGCAAGTTGTCCGATCGCGACGCGCCCGGGCGGCGACTGGTTGGCATCACCGTCAATATTGATGAACGCAAACGCAACGATGCGCAACGCGACGCGCTCACGCGCGCGCTCAAACTGGTCAGTGCCTGCAGCACCGCAATGATCCAGGCGCATACCGAGGCAGAATTTCTGCGTGCGATCTGCACGCTCGCCGTTGACACCGGCGGCTACCGGATGGCCTGGATTGGCTTTGCCGAAGACGATCCGGAAAAATCGGTGCGGCCGGTCGCCCAGTCCGGATTCGAACAGGGCTATCTGGAACACACCACTGTCACCTGGTCCGACTCCATCCTCGGCCGCGGTCCAGTCGGGACTGCGATCAAGACCGGGGCCACCACGGTGAACCAGGACTACGAGACCAACCCGCAGATGCAGCCGTGGCGCGACAGCGCGATCCAGCGCGGCTATCGCGCCAGCATTGCGCTGCCGCTGTTTGCCGAGAATCGCGTGTGTGGCGTCTTCAGCACCTATGCCGCCGACCCGTTCTCGTTTGGCGCGGCGGAAGTCACGCTGCTGGAGGAGCTGGCCGGCAATATTTCCTATGGCATCCAGACCTTGCGCAGTCGCGCCCGGCACGAGCAGACGCGCGTCGCACTGCAGGCCGAGAACGAGAAGAACCTGGCGCTGCTGCATAACGCCAGCGACGGCATTCACATCATCGATTTGAGCGGAAGATTGATCGAGGCGAGCGATTCATTTTGCAGCATGCTGGGTTACCAGCGCGCCGAGATGATCGGCATGCACATCACGCAATGGGATGCGCAGCTGTCGGAAAGCGAAATTCGAACCGGACTGGCACAGCAGTTCAGTGCGCCGGTCCGCATCCAGTTCGAGACGCGCCATCGACGCAAGGATGGCAGCCTGATCGACGTCGAGATCAGCGGCCAGTCGCTCAATCTCAATGACAAATTGGTGCTGTTCAACTCCTCCCGTGACATCACGCATCGCAAACAGGCGGAGGAAGCACTGCAGGAGAAACAGCGGCTACTACTCCGCGCCGAACGTCAATACCGCGAATTGCTCAGCAACCTGCACATCGCGATCGTGGTGCATGGCGCCGATACCCGCATCCTGTTCAGCAACCCGCGTGCGTCTGAACTTCTCGGGTTGTCCGACGACCAGATGCGCGGCAAAATCGCGCTGGATCCGGCCTGGAATTTCATTGCGGAGGATGGACAGGTGATGGCGCCCTACGAGTACCCGGTCAACCGCGTGATTCGTTCGCTCAAACCGATGGAAGGGCTGGTGCTTGGGGTAACGGGAACGAAAACGGCGAAGCCGGTGTGGCTGCTGGTGAATGCATTTCCGGAATTCCAAGCCGACGGCAGCCTCAATCAGGTCGTCATCGACTTCGACGATATCAGTGCGCGCAAACAGGCGGAGGCGCAAATCCATAGCCTGGCCTTTTTCGACGACTTGACCGGATTGCCGAACCGCCGCCTGCTGACCGACCGATTCCACTCGGCATTATCGGCCTCGACGCGTTGCAATTGCTATGGCGCCGTGCTGTTCATTGACATGGACCGCTTCAAGACCGTCAATGACGTACTCGGACATGAATTCGGCGATCTGCTGCTCATCGAAGCGACAGCGCGCATTCGGTCCTGCGTGCGCGAGGTCGATACGGTTGCCCGCATTGGCGGCGACGAATTCGTCGTCCTGCTGGTTGAAGTGGACGAGCAGCTCGGAACGGCATCCCAGAAAACTGCCTTGGTTGCCGAAAAAATTCGCCTCGCCCTGACCCGCCCCTATCAGCTCAGAGGCAACGAACAACATTGCTCATCGAGCATTGGCGTGAGCATGTATCACGGCAACCAGGAGACGCCCGGCGATTTGCTGCGCCAGGCCGACATTGCCATGTACAAGTCCAAGGATGCCGGCCGCAATGCGGTGCGCTTCTTCAATCCAGCGATGCAATTGGCGGTCGAAGTGCACGCCGCACTGGAAGCCGATTTGCGTCATGCGGTACCCGACGGCCAGCTGCAGCTGTACTACCAGATTCAGGTCGACAGTGACCAGCGTGCGCTGGGCGCCGAAGCGCTGGTGCGCTGGCTGCATCCCAAACGCGGCATGGTTCCGCCCATGCAGTTCATTCCGGTTGCAGAGGAAAGCTCGCTGATTCTCGATATCGGTGGCTGGGTGCTCGAGACCGCCTGCCGGCAGCTGGTGACATGGGCCGGCCATGCCGCCACGCGCGACCTGACGCTGGCGGTGAACGTCAGCGCGCAGCAGTTCAGGCAGGCGGACTTTGTCGAGACGCTGGCGGCGATGCTGCGCCGGCACGGCACGGTGGCGGCACGACTGAAGCTGGAACTGACCGAGAGCGTGGTGCTCAACGATGTCAACGACGTGGTCAGCAAGATGTACGCGCTCAAGGGACTGGGCGTGAAGTTGTCAATGGATGACTTCGGCACCGGCTATTCGTCGCTCGCCTATCTGAAACAACTGCCGCTGGATCAGATCAAGATCGATCAGAGTTTTGTGCGTGACATCACCACCGACCCGAACGACGCGGTCATGGTGAAGACCATCATTGACCTGGCAAAAAATTTCCGCCTGCATGTGATCGCCGAAGGTGTCGAGACCGAGTCGCAACTGGCCTTTCTGCAGCTGCATGGCTGCATGGCGTACCAGGGCTATCTGTTCAGTCGACCAGTGCCGATCGCGCAGTTCGAGGCACTGCTCAAGCAAGCGCCCGACGCCTGAGGCGCCGCACCAGCACGCCAAGGCTATGTTGACGCAGCCTGCTGGTCGGCGTGGAATGCGGCGGCGTCCTGGGAGAACATCTCTTCCAGCTCTTGCTGTGCCTTGCGCGTGAGCGAGACGACCTTGTCGATATCCTTGTAATGCGGATAGACCGTTTCGAGCGTCTTCAGGTTGTGGGCACGAAACGTCGCCGCCGCCTGTTGCGCGCGCTCCGCCTCGAACCCCAGCTGCTCCAGCACCTGCGCGCCCAGCTGCAACGCAGATTCGAAGACTTCGCGTTGCAACAGCGTGACGCCGCGATTTCTGAGCTGGTAGAAATGGGTGACGTTGCGCGCGCGCGCCAGAATGGTCAGATCGGGGAAATTCCGCCGCACCGTGTCGACCAGCGCGAGGCTTTGGCTGACGTCGTCAATCGCCACCACCAGCGTGCGCGCATTGCCGATGCCGGCCGCGATCAGCAGATCAAGCCGGGTCGCATCGCCATAGAACACCTTGTAGCCGAACCGGCGCAGTAATTCGATCTGATCGGGATCGTGATCCAGCACGGTCACGCCAATCTTGTTGGCGAACAGCAGGCGGCCGATGATCTGGCCGAAACGACCAAAGCCGGCAATGAGGACAGGGTTGTCCTGTTCCTCGATCTGGTCGTCCTTGCGGACTTTTTTTGCGGCCCGCAGGCGCGGCGCAATCAGCTTGTCATGCAACAGCAGAAGCAAGGGCGTCGCCACCATCGACAGCGTCACCACCACCACCAGGATCGCCGCATTGCCGGCACTGAGCACGCTGGCGTCGGTGGCGGCGCCAAAAATCACAAAGGCAAACTCACCGCCCTGCGACAACAGCATCGCAAAGAACAACTGCTGGCTCGATGGAATCGCAAAGCGTTTCGACAGCAGATACAGGATGCCGAGCTTGATCGTCAGCAGGATGCTGACAGCGGCCAGAATCAGCCAGGGCTGCGCGCGCAGGACGCCGATATCGACCGACATGCCAACCGCAATGAAGAACAGGCCCAGCAACAGGCCCTTGAACGGTTCCAGATCGCTGATCAATTCGTGCCGGTATTCCGAATCCGCCAGCACCACGCCCGCCATGAAGGTGCCGAGTGCCATCGACAGGCTGACCGATTGCATCAGCAGGCAAATGGCGATCACCAGCAGCAGGGCGAAGGCGGTGAACAGCTCGCGCAGGCCGGTGCGGGCGATGAAGCGAAACGCCGGGTTGACCAGGAAACGACCGCCGATGATCAGCGCCGCCAGCACGGCGACCAGCTTGCCCACGCGTTGCCACATCGGTGCGCTGCTGTCGCTCACCACGCCACCGAGCAGCGGTATCAAGCCGATCATCGGAATCGCGGCAATGTCCTGGAACAGCAGGATCGAGAAACCGACGGAACCGGCCGGTGTTTGCAGCAGCTTGCGCTCGCCCAGCGTGGCCAGCACGATTGCGGTGGACGACAGCGACAACCCGAGTGCCGCCACCATGGCAGTCTTCCAGTCCACCCCCAGCGCCAGCGCCGCCGCGCCCAATCCGATACTGACCAGCGCGACCTGCGCCCCACCCCAGCCAAAGATCGGCCGGCGCAACGCCCACAAGCGCGCAGGTTCGAGCTCGAGACCAATCAGGAACAGCAGCAGCACGACACCAAATTCGGAAAACTCCAGGATGTCGTCGACGTTGTCGATCAGGCCCAGTCCCCACGGTCCGATTGCCGTTCCGGCCAATAGATAGCCAAGCACCGCGCCCATGCCGAGGCGCTTGGCGAGCGGCACCATCACGACCGCCGCCACCAGAAAGAACAACATGTTTAGCAGGAAGCGGTGTTCCATGGCGACTCCAATTGGTCAACGCGGCGCGGCGCTGCGTTGCCGCACCTGTTCGAAGAAACAGACCGCCGCACTGGCAGCCACATTGAGCGACTCCATCGCACCGAGGTGCGGAATAGCGACCTGGTGTGTAGCCAGCGCCAGCAACTCCTGCGCCACGCCCTGCCCTTCATGACCGAACAACCAGGCCACCGGCTGGCTCAGGTCGGTCTCGAAAATCGTTTGCCGGGCATGCGAGCTGGTGGCCAGCACCGGTACGCTGGCACTGCGGATGACCGCGGCGAGATCGACGTTTTCGGCAATCTTCAGCACAAAATGGGCGCCCATGCCGGCGCGCAACACCTTCGGCGACCAGGTAAATGCCGTGCCGGGACTGCACAGCACGAATTCGATGCCGGCCGCAGCAGCACTGCGCAGGATCGATCCCATGTTGCCCGGGTCCTGCAGGTTGTCGAGCAGCACGGCAGAGCCGGTCAAGGCGGCCGGCGCCGTCAGCTCGGGCGTGTCGACCACAAACATCAGGCCAACGCCGTGCTCGACCTGGCTTAGCGCGTTGTAGAGCGCATCCGGCAACAGAATGCATTGGCTGGCGCCGCCCTCGCATTGCACCGCAATTGGCACGACTTCGTGATGCAGGCGCGCGCTTTCACTGACGATGCACAAACGCGGCGCTCCCAGATGCTGCAAATACGCCTCGCACAGATGCACGCCATCGAGCAGCGTGCGCCCGGCCTTGCGGCGTGCCTGCGAACTGCCGGCCAGTTGCTTGAGCTCCTTGTAGAGCGGATTCTCGCGCGAGGTAATGGGTTTCATGGTTGACCGCCCGCCAGCAATTTGCGCACCGGCGCATACGACAACCGGTGCACCGGCGAGACGCCATGCAGGCGCAATCGCTCCATGTGCAGCGCGGTGGGATAGCCCTTGTGGCGATCGAAGGCGTATTCCGGGTAGATCTCATGCAGTGCATACAGCGCCGCATCGCGCGCGGTCTTGGCGAGAATCGAGGCGGCCGAAATGGCATCGACCTTGTCATCGCCACCGACGATGGCTTCCGAGCGGATCGCCATGACCGGGCAGCGATTGCCATCGATCAGGGCCAGCGTGGGTACGCGATGCAATCCTTCCACCGCGCGGCGCATCGCCAGCAGCGATGCCTGCAGAATATTGATCTGATCGATTTCAGCGTGCGAGCATTCGGCGATCGCCCACGACAAGGCATGCGCCTTGATCTCGATGGCGAGCGCGTCGCGACGCGCTTCGGTCAGTTTCTTGGAGTCGCGCAAACCGGCGATCGGGCGCGCCGGGTCGAGAATGACGGCGGCGGCGAACACCGGCCCGGCCAGCGGTCCGCGACCGGCCTCGTCGACGCCGCAAACCAGTTCGCCATCGTGGTCAAACAGGGCAAGGGAGGCAGGCATGGTCAGCGGCTCGATCACTGGTGTGCGCGATTGATCAGGTTCATGACCGCATTCGCGCTCTCGCGCGCCGTGTCGCGCAGCAGCGCATGGTGCATCTGCGTGAAGCGCTCGGTGAGCGTGGCGCGCCCGGCATGGTCATTGAGCTGCGTCCACAGCGCATCGGCCATGGCCTGCGGAGTGGCGGCCTGCTGCAGCAATTCCGGGACGATGAATTCCTGCGCCAGGATATTCGGCAAGCCGACCCACGGCTGGTAACCCATGTGACGCATGATTTCCCAGCTTGCGCGCAGCATCTTGTAGGCAATCACCATCGGCTTCTTGAACAACGCCACCTCCAGCGACGCCGTGCCGGACGCCACCAGCACCGCATCGGCTGCGGCCATCGCGACGTGCGACTGCCCCTGCAATACCTGAATCGGCACATCGCGCAACTCGGCGGCGGCGATCAGTTCATGGAAGTAGCGGCTCAGGTTCTCGCCTGCCATCGGCACCACGAAGCGCATGCCGGGTTCGCGCAGCAGCAGCAGGCGGGCGGTCTCGACAAAGGCGACGGCGTTGTACTTCAGCTCCGACATGCGGCTGCCAGGGAGAATTGCGACCACGCTGCCGTCGACCGGCAAACCGAGCTGGATGCGCGCGGCGGCAACATCCGGCACCATCGGGATCACCTCGGCCAGCGGATGCCCCACATAGGTCACCGGGATGCCGGCCTTGCGATAGATCGCTTCTTCAAACGGAAACACCACCAGCATGTGCGACACCGCGCGTTCGATCTTCTTGATGCGGCCACCGCGCCACGCCCAGATCGACGGGCTGATGAAATGCATGGTCGGAATACCCGCGTGCTTCAGGTCCGCTTCGAGGCCAAGATTGAAATCGGGCGCATCGACACCGATGAAGACCGCCGGGCGCTCCGCCACCAGGCCGGCGCGCAATGAATTCTGGATGTTCTTGATTTCGCGATAGTGCGCCAGCACCTCGAACAGGCCGCGCACCGAGAGTTTTTCCATCGGCCAGTCACTGACGAAGCCATATTCGGCCATCTTCGGGCCACCGATGCCGTGCATGCGTGCCAGCGGCAACTGCGGCCGCAATCCGGACAGCAAGCGGCTGGCCAGCAGATCGCCGGAACTTTCACCGGCGACCATCGCGATCACCGGCCCGTTCCCGGCCTCAGCGGACGATGCCACGCGTACTGCTGTCAAGGAAACTGCGCAGCAGTTCCAGTGCCGCGACGCAGCTTGCGTCGCCATTGGCCGATTCAACCTGCAGCGCGGCCTTGGCCTGTTCCATGGTCAGATCGGATTTGTAAATCAGCTTGTAAGCCGCGCGGATGGCCGAGATCTGTGCCGCGCTGAAGCCACGCCGCTTCATGCCTTCGCTGTTGACGCCGTGTACCGCGGCAGGGTTGCCGGCCACGGTGAAATACGGCGGCACGTCCTGCGTCAGGCTGGTGCTCATGCCGATCATCGCGTGCGCGCCAATCTGGCAAAACTGGTGGACGTTGGCAAAACCGCCCAGGATGGCCCAGTCGCCGACGTGCACATGTCCGGCCAGCTGGGCATTGTTGGCAAAAATCGTGTGATTGCCAATCTGGCAGTCATGCGCCAGATGGACATACGCCATCATCCAGTTGTCGTCGCCCAGGCGGGTAACGCCCACATCCTGGATGGTGCCGAGATTGAAGGTGCAGAATTCACGGATGGTGTTGCGGTGACCGATCTCGAGCCGGGTCGGCTCGCCGGCATATTTCTTGTCCTGCGGTGCGGCGCCGATGGAGGAGAACTGAAAAAACGTATTGTCGCTGCCGATCGTGGTGTGGCCGTCGATGACCACATGCGGTCCGATTTTTGTGCCGGAACCGATCCGCACATGCGCGCCGATGATCGAATACGCACCGACTTCGACCGAGCTGTCGAGTTCGGCCTTCGGATCGATCAGCGCGGTCGGGTGGATCAATGTCGTCATTACTGCTCCGTCGACTGGGTCGCGTCGCTGGCGCTGCGCATGGTGCACATCAGATCGGCTTCGACCACAGTCTGCCCGTCGACGCTGGCCTTGGCGTGGTATTTCCAGATGCCGCGGGCGTGCCGCACGATCTCGACATCCATGCGCATCTGGTCACCAGGCACGACCGGGCGCTTGAAGCGCACGCCGTCGATGCCGATGAAATAGACCACGCTGTTTTCATCGGGCTTTTGGCCCATGGTCAGGAACGATAGCAGTGCTGCCGTCTGCGCCATCGCCTCGATCATCAGCACACCGGGCATGACCGGCTTGTGCGGAAAATGGCCATTGAAAAATTCTTCATTGGCGGTCACGTTCTTGATCGCCGAGATCGATTTTCCCGAGTCCCAGTCCAGCACGCGATCGACCAGCAGCATCGGATAACGGTGCGGCAAATATTCTTTGATTTGGTTAATGTCCAGGGTTTTCATTATTCTTTTCAGTGAGCAATTTGATGGATTTTTCGAGTTGCCGGATTTTCTCACGCATCGACCCTAAATTGCGCACGGCGACCGCAGTTTTTTCCCAATCGGCGTTTTTGGCCAGCGGATAGAAGCCGGTGTACTGGCCCGCCTCCGCTATCGAGCGGGTCACCATGCTGCCCGACGAGATGTGGACCTTGTCCGCAATCGTCAAGTGTCCCAGCACCATGGCCGCACCGCCGAAGGTGCAGTACTTGCCGATGACCGCACTGCCGGCAACCCCGACACAACCGGCCATCGCGGTATGCGCGCCAATGTGGCAGTTGTGGCCAATCTGGATCTGGTTGTCGAGCTTGACGCCCTCTTCGATCACGGTATCGGCCAGCGCGCCGCGATCAATGCAGGTGTTGGCGCCGATTTCGACATCATCGGCAATCATTACCCGACCGGTTTGCGGAATCTTGATCCAGGCGCCGCGCTCGTTGGCGAAACCGAAACCATCGGCGCCAATCACCGCACCGGAGTGAATGATGCCGCGCGCGCCGATTTCGCAGCGGGCATGAAATACCACCTTGGCATGGAAATGCGTGGCGACGCCAATCTTCGCGCCATGGCCGACGAAGCAACCGGCCTCGATGACCGCATGCTCGCCGATGACGGCATTGGCCGAAATCACCGCCTGCGCACCAATGTGGGCGCTCGATGCGATCACTGCCGAGGGCTCGACGCTGGCCGACGGGTGGACGCCGGGCGCAAACGGAATGGCATTCTGCGCCGCGAACAATTGCGCGACCCGGGCAAAGTACGCGTACGGATTATCCGTCACGATGCGGCTGCCCTTGAACGCGGCGCCGATGACGGCGTCGTCGGCGGCCGACAGGATGATTGCAGCGGCACAAGTCTGGCTTGCCGCAGCGCGCAGTTTGGGATTGGAAAGAAAGGTAATGTCCGCCGCGCTGGCTTGATCCAGCGCCGCGATGCCGTCGACACGCAAGTCGGCGTCGCCAAGCAACTGGCCACCGAAGCGTTCGACCAATTCAACCAGCCGAGTACTCATGATGGCTTTCGTCAGAATTATTTATTGAGGAGTTTGAGAACTTTGTCGGTGATGTCGATGCGTGGGCTGGCATAGACCGCGTCCTGAAACACAATGTCGTATTTCTCAGCCTCGGCAATCTGTTTGATCACGCGCGTGGTGCGTTCCAGGACCGAGGCCAGTTCTTCATTCTTGCGCTGGTTCAAGTCTTCACGGAATTCACGCTGCTTGCGCTGAAAATCCTTGTCCAGATCGGTCAGTTCGCGCTGGCGCTTGAGGCGATCGCCCTCCGCAATGACGGCGACATCCTTGTCGAGCTTCTCGGACAATGCTTTCAGGCGTGCAGCGGTTTCCTGCAATTCCTTTTCGCGTTTCGAGAATTCCTGGTCAATCTTGACCTGCGCCGATTTGGCCGGTGTCGCTTCGCGGAAAATGCGCTCCGTATTGACGAAGCCGATCTTGGCTTCCTGGGTTTGCGCCTGAACCTGCTGCGCCAAACACAGTGCAGCAAACGCAGCGATGCGAATGGCCGTCGAGGATGTTGTCGTTAACTTCAAGGCGATTCTCCGCAAATGCAAAACATGATTATGCCACCGCTGGTCAGAAGCCCTGGCCAAGCTGGAACTGGAATCGCTGAATCCGGTCTTCCGGCTTCGCGTTCAACGGTTTGCCGAAACTCAGGCGCAATGGACCAACCGGTGACACCCAGCTGATCCCGATACCGGCCGAGTAGCGCAGCTGCTTCAATTCGAGCGCGGCCTTGTCGGCGTAGACGTTACCGCCGTCGGCAAACACATACCAGCGCAGGCTGCGATCGGTTCCGGCGCCCGGGAACGGGAATTGCAACTCGCCATTGAGCACCAGACGCGACGAGCCGCCCAGCGGATCGCCATTGGTCGCCTTCGGTCCGAGCGACGAACTGTCATAGCCGCGCACCGAGCCGATACCGCCGGCATAGAAGTTCTTGAAGACCGGGAATGCTTTCCCGCCCATGCCCCGGCCATAATCGAATTCGGCGTTGGTGGCCAGCGTGATGGTGCGGAACAGTGGCCGGAAGTACTGATGTTGATAAATGGCGCGGTAGTAGCGCAGGTCGCCGATCAGGGCCAGCTCAAGATTGGCACGCTGATAGCGGCCGCTTTGCGGCGACAGCGCACTGTCGCGACTGTCGCGCTGCCATGCGACAGTCAATGGAAAGCTGGTGGTGGTGGCATTGGTGCCATCGCCAAAGTTGGTGACGTAGGTTTTGTACAGCTCAGGGCTGTCGTTATGCAATGGGTCGCCGGTGAAGGTTTCCACCCGCGTGCGCTCGACACCCAGGCCGAAGAACACCGTGTCGAGTTCCGAAAACGGCACACCGAACTTGGTGTTGGCGCCGAGCTGCTGCACGCGGTAATCGCCGGTGTTGATGTCCGGTGGGCGCGTGGTGCGCAGGAATACTTCATAGCTGTGGCTGACGCCGTCATCAGTGAAATACGGATTGGATTCCGACAGCGCGATGGTGCGATTGCGCTGACTGGTGTTGACGTCCAGACCAATCGTATTGCCGCTGCCGAAGGCATTGGCCTGCTGGATCGAGCCGGTCAGCGTCAGTTTTTCGCTGCTCGAGAAGCCCGCGCCGAGCAGGATGTTACCGGTCGGCTTTTCGGTCACCGCCATGTTGATATCCACCTGATCGCTGGTGCCGGAAACTTCCGGCGTGTCGATGGTGACTTCCTTGAAGTAGCCCAGTCGGTCAACCCGATCGCGCGACAAGCGGATTTTTTCACCGTCGTACCAGGAGTCTTCAAACTGGCGGAATTCACGGCGAATGACTTCGTCGCGGGTCTTGGTGTTGCCGGCGACGTTGATGCGGCGGACATAGACGCGCTTGCCCGGGTCGATCAGCACCGTGAATGCCACTTCCTTTTTCTCGCGATTGATATCGGGATTGGCGTTGACGTTGGCAAAGGCGTAGCCGAAGTTACCCATGCGCTCGGTGATCTTCTTGATGCTGGCAGTCAGCTTCTCGCCCGAATAGAGGTCGCCGGCTTTCAGTTGCACCAGCGACAGCAATTCGTCTTCGCGTCCGAAGGTCTCGCCTTCGATCTTGACCGACGAGACGGTGTACTTCTCGCCTTCGCTGATGTTGATCGTGATGTAAATATCTTTCTTGTCCGGCGTGATCGACACTTGCGTCGATTCGACCTGGAATTCGAGATAGCCGCGATTGAGGTAGAACGACTTCAGCGCTTCGATATCGCCGGTCAGCTTCTGCTTCGAGTACTGGTCGGCCTTGGTGTACCAGGTGAACCAGCCCGGTGTGGTCAGGGCCAGATTGCTACGGATTTCCTTGTCGCTGAAGGCCTTGTTGCCAACGATACTGATCTGCCGGATACGGGCGGTATCGCCCTCGTCGACGGCAAACGTCACATTGACGCGATTGCGCTCGACTGGCGTGACCGTGGTGGTGACGACCACGCCGTACAGGCCGCGGCTCAGATATTGCCGTTTGAGTTCCTGCTCGGCGCGATCGACCAGCGACTTGTCATAGGTGCGCGATTCGCCCAGCCCGATGTCCTTCAATGCCTTGTTGAGCTGGTCCTTGTCAAATTCCTTGATGCCGGTGAACTCGACGGCGGCAATCGCCGGGCGCTCTTCGACCAGCACCACCAGCACATCGCCATCGGCTTCGATCCGCACGTCCTTGAAGAATCCGGTTGCGTACAGAGCCTTGATTGCCGCGGCGGCCTTGTCGTCGGTAAATGTGTCGCCGACACGCACTGGCAAATAGCTGAACACGGTGCCGGCTTCGGTACGCTGAATTCCTTCGACGCGAATGTCCTTGACGGTGAACGGTGCGATCGCCATCGCTTGCCCGGAACACAGGGCAATGACAGCAAGAGCGACCAGATGACGTGGAGCAGCGGGAAGGGAATAAAGCGCAGAGTGTAATTTCATTGGCTATCGTTATTGTAAGTGCGGGTTCAATGACATTCAGGCGGGCAATGACGACCAGGAATCAGGTGATGAGGCGGACGATATCGTTGAAGACAGCAACCAGCATCAACGTCATCAACAGGCCGATCCCGAGGCGCTGGCCGAACTGTCCGACGCGTTCGGACAGCGGTCGTCCGGTCAAAACTTCCAGCGAATAATACAGCAAAAGACCCCCATCCAAAACCGGGATTGGCAGCAGGTTCATGACGCCGAGGCCGATGCTGATGGCCGCGATAAAGCCGAGGTAGGTAATCAGTCCGACGCGGGCGGTCTGTCCGGCATAGTCGGCAATCGTGATCGGGCCTGAAATGTTCTTTACTGACGCCTCGCCGGTGACGATCCTGCCCAGCAGCTTGAGCTGCAGGATGCTGCTGTCCCACGTGCGCACCGCTGCCTTCGCCAGCGCATCAATCGGCCCCGAGCGCGCGATGATCATCTCCGGCGCGCTCATGATCTCCACCTTGATCTGGCCAACGCTTTTGCCATCGACCGTGATCTTGTTCGGGGTGACCTGCACGGCCACGTCGCGTCCGGCGCGCAGCACGGTCAGTTGCAGTGCCTGACCCGGTGATGCCCGGACCAGATTGACGAACACATCGCCATCATTGACCGCCTGACCATTGACGCTGCGCACCTGATCACCGGTCTGCAGGCCGGCCTGGAAACCGGGTCCGTCGGCGGCGACCTTGCCGAGTATCGCTTTCGGACGACCCAGTTCCAATCCCAGGCGCCCGAGGAAGTCGCCATCCATTTCATCGGTCTTCAGGGCGTCGGCCGGGATCGTGATGGTGCTGCCCACGGTACCGCCGTTCGGACCGGTGTTGACGCGCTCGACCGCCAGCCTTGCCGGCGCTTTTTCCACCGCCAGCTGCACCAGCTTCCAGCGCAGGTCGGACCAGATATGAATCGGCTCGCCATTGACTGCGGTAATCAATTCGCCCCCGCGCAAGCCTGCCTGGTAGGCCGCGGTTTGCTCTGCAGGTGCGCGCAATTTCGGAGTCGGTTCGGGGATGCCGTAGATGTACAGGCCGGTGAACAGCGCAATCGCGGTCAGGAAATTGGCCAGCGGACCGGCGACCACGATCGCCATGCGTCGCCAGACGGTCTGGTTGGTGAATTCACGCTTGCGTTCTTCCGGACTGAGCAGCATGTCCGGCTGCTCACGCAGGTCGAGCATCTTGACGTACCCGCCCAGCGGCAGCATCGACAGCGCCCATTCGGTCTGGTCCGGGCCGACCTTGCGCGAGTAAATGATTTTTCCCATGCCGACCGAGAAGCGCAACACTTTCACACCGCACCAGCGCGCGACCCAGTAATGACCGAGCTCGTGCACGATCACCAGCGGAATCAGCGCGCCGAGGAAAGCCAGAATGGTGTGCAGCAAAGTCATGATGTCATCAGTGAATGGGCCAGTTGCCGGGCCCGTTGATCCTGTTCGAACAGCGCATCGATGGTGGTCACCGCTTCGAACGATGCGGCGTCCATCACGCGTGCGATCAGCTGGTCGATCTGGCGAAAGCCGATGCGCAGATCAAGGAAGGCCTGCACCGCAACCTCGTTGGCGGCATTCAGCACCGCCGGTGCGGAGCCGCCCGCGTTGAGGGCATGATACGCCAGTTTCAAACACGGAAAACGTCCGAGGTCGGGTTGCTGGAATACGAGATTCGCCAGCGTTGTCAGATCCAGCGGCGCGACACCCGAGGCGATCCGCTCCGGCCATGCCAGGGCGTGCGCGATGGGTGTACGCATGTCGGGATTTCCCAGCTGGGCCAGCACCGAGCCATCGACATACGACACCATCGAATGAATCACGCTTTGCGGATGGATCACGACGTCAATGCAGTTGGCGGCGGCGCCGAACAGCCAGTGCGCTTCGATGACTTCCAGCCCCTTGTTCATCATCGTCGCCGAGTCGACTGAAATCTTGCGGCCCATGACCCAGTTCGGATGCGCCACGGCCTCGTCCGGGGTGACCGTGTCCAGGGTGGCGACATCGCGCCGCAGAAACGGACCGCCCGACGCCGTCAACAGGATCTTGACGATGCCATGATCGTCGAGCCGGCGTCCGAACTGCTGCGGGAGACATTGAAAGATCGCATTGTGTTCGCTGTCGATCGGCAGCAGCACGGCGCCGCTGTCGGCCACGGCGTCCATGAACAATTGCCCCGACATGACCAGCGCTTCCTTGTTCGCCAGCAGGATTTTCTTGCCAGCCTGCGCTGCGGCCAGCGTCGGCGCAAGGCCCGCTGCGCCAACAATCGCCGCCATCACCATGTCGCAGCCGTAAGCCCGTGCGACCGCACAGAGCGCTGCTTCACCATAGCTGACTTCGGTGGCGACGCCCTGCTCTTTCAACAGGATGGAGAGCGCCTGCGCTGCCGCCGCCGAACCGACCACCGCAACCTCCGGCCGAAACTGCACGCACTGCGCGGCCAGCTCGGCCACCTTGCTGTGCGCGGTCAGCGCATAGACCCGATAGCGGTCCGGATGCTGCGCCACGACGTCCAGCGTCGAGATGCCGATCGAGCCGGTCGAGCCCAGTATCGTGATGGTTTGGATTGGCGCCTTTTCCATCGTTACAGCCAATAGCCGAGCAATACGGCCAACGGCAGCGTCGGCAGCATCGCATCAATGCGGTCAAGCACGCCACCGTGGCCAGGCAGCAGATTGCTGCTGTCCTTGCGATTGGCACGGCGTTTGAGTTGCGACTCGAACAGGTCACCGACAATACTGGCGCCGTCAAACAGCACCATCACCGCGATCAGCCCGAGCCAGCCCCATTTGGCCTGCACATGCACCGCGAAGGTATCGGCCAGGCCCGGAATCGCGACCGAAATCGCGGCCAGCACCAGGACGGCGAGGCAACCACCAAGGGCGCCTTCCCATGATTTTCCGGGGGAAATCGTGGGCGCCATCTTGTGCTTGCCGAAGGCCTTGCCGGAAAAATAGGCGCCGATATCGGCAATCCAGACCAGTGCCATGACCGACAGCAGGTAAAGCGGGGACCAGCTGTACAGCACCGCGATCGCCAGGAAGCATCCAAGCACTGCCAACGCATACACCAGTCCGAGCAGGCGATTGGGGAAACCCTGCATGAACGGCAGGCCGAACTTGAGTGACGGGGCAAAGCGCAACACCCACAGCGCGACACAAGTGCCGAAGAATATCTTCTGGTTGACATAGCCGGGATTGAACATCAGGAAGGCAAACAGCGCGGTCCACAGCGCCGCACCCAGCCACGGCCGCTTGTCGCCAAACAGTCGATGGCTTTCCCAGACGGCAGCGGCGAAGAATCCGGTCGCCGCAATCACGAAAAATATCGGTGATTTCGACAACACCACGGCCACCAGAAATGCCAGCAACACCAACGCCGTCATGACACGGGTTTTGAGCATCAGGACGCCTTTTTCTGTTCGATGATTTGTGCGCTGGTGCGGCCGAAACGGCGTTCCCGGCGCTGGTAGGAGTCGATCGCCAGATCGAACTGATCGGCGTCGAAATCGGGCCACCAGGTATCGGTGAAGTAGAACTCGGAATACGCCAGTTGCCACAGCAGGAAATTCGATACGCGCTGCTCGCCGCCAGTGCGGATGAACAGATCGGGCTCTGGCGCGTAGGCCATCGACAATTCAGCGGCGAGCTCGTCCTCGCTGAAATCGGCGCGGCCGGGTTGCGCTGCGGCCAGTTTGTTCACTGCCTGCATAATGTCCCAGCGGCCGCCGTAGTTGGCGCAGACGGTCACGGTCAGTCCGGCATTGGATGCGGTGCGGCGCTCTGCACTGGCAATCATTTCCTGCAACTTGTCATCGAAGCGGGACAGATCGCCAACCACTTTGAGGCGAATCCCATTGGCGTGCATCTTGCCGACTTCGCGATCCAGCGCGGTCACGAACAGCCGCATCAGCAACGAGACTTCCTCTGCCGGACGACGCCAGTTTTCCGAACTGAACGCAAACAACGTCAGGAAGTCGACGCCCCGCTTGACGCAAGCCTCGACCACGCCGCGCACTGCATCAACGCCCCTGACATGGCCGGTCACGCGCGGCAGGAACCGTTTGGTCGCCCATCGCCCGTTGCCATCCATGATGATGGCGATATGTTTAGGAACTTCCGACACTGGCGGTACTGCTACGGTCGAACTGGGATGCGTCATGGCAGGTCTGTGTTATGGAAAAAAGTGGAAAGTCGCAGCGTTGCCTATACGGTCAACACTTCCTTTTCCTTCTCAATGACCATCTTGTCGATTTCGGCGACAAACTTGTCGGTCAGCTTCTGGATGTCATCCTGGGCGCGCCGTTCATCATCCTCGGAGCAGGCCTTTTCCTTCAGCAACTTTTTCAGCGCCTCGTTGGCATCGCGGCGAATGTTGCGGATGGCGATTTTTGCATCTTCTGCCTCGCTCTTGACCAGCTTGACCATTTCCTTGCGGCGTTCCTCGGTCAGCGCCGGGGTCGGCACGCGGATCATGTCGCCCTGGGTCGAGGGATTGAGTCCCATGTCGGAGTCGCGAATGGCCTTCTCGACGACGCTGATCATTTTCTTTTCCCAGGGCTGCACGCCAATGGTGCGGGCATCCACCAGCGTCACGTTGGCGACCTGGGTCAGTTGGGTCGGATTGCCGTAATAGTCGACCTGGATATGGTCGAGCATGCCTACGTGGGCGCGTCCGGTACGCACCTTGGCCAGATCGGCCTTGAGCGTGTCAATCGACTTGTGCATGCGTTGATCGGTATTCTTCTTGACGTCAGCAATGGTCATGCTGCTCTCCTCTTCTTGATGCGAGCGAAAGTTAAAATTAAATGTGCACCAGTGTACCTTCGTCTTCACCCATGATGACGCGCTTTAGCGCACCGGGCTTGACGATGGAAAACACCTTGATGGGCAACTTCTGGTCACGGCAGAGTGCAAACGCGGTCGCATCCATCACCTGCAGATGCTTTGAGATGGCTTCGTCGAACGTGATGGTGGCGTAACGTGTGGCGTGCGGGTCTTTTTTCGGATCGGCGCTGTAGACGCCGTCGACCTTGGTTGCCTTGAGCACGATTTCGGCGCCGATCTCGGAGCCGCGCAATGCCGCTGCGGTGTCGGTGGTGAAAAACGGATTGCCGGTGCCGGCAGCGAACACGACGATCTTGCCCTCTTCCAGGTACTGCAACGCCTTGGGACGCACGTAAGGCTCGACCACCTGCTCGATGCTGATGGCCGACATGACGCGGGCGACGATGCCCGCCTGCCGCATGGCATCGGCCAGTGCGAGCGAATTCATCACGGTTGCCAGCATGCCCATGTAATCGGCGGTGGCCCGATCCATGCCTTCGGCGCCAGGTGCGACACCGCGGAAAATGTTGCCGCCGCCAATGACGATAGCCAGTTCGACACCGAGTTGCGAGACTTCGGCAACATCGGCCACCATGCGTTCGATCGTTACCCGGTTGATGCCGTAGGGATCATCGCCCATCAGGGCTTCACCGGACAGTTTCAGAAGCACGCGTTTGTAGGCTGGCTGGGTCATGAACTGAACTCCTTGTGATGATCTCGTTGTTGAAATCATGGGTGGGAAATAGGGCCTCAAGGCGGACGTGGTTGCCCGACATGAAGAAACGGGCCTTACGGCCCGTTCGACTACTTTACGCCTGCTTCGCCGCAGCGACCTGCGCCGCAACCTCGGCAGCAAAATCATCTTGCCGCTTTTCAATGCCTTCACCGACGATGAACATCGTGAACGATTTTACCGATGCGCTGTTGGCTTTCAACATTTGCTCGATGGTCTGCTTGTCGTTCTTGACGAAAGTCTGGTTCAGCAGCGACACCTCTTTCAGGAATTTCTGGATCGAACCGTCGACCATCTTGGTGACGATCTCGGCCGGCTTGCCCGATTCGGCAGCCTTCAAGGCCGCAACCGAACGCTCTTTTTCGATCAGTTCGGCCGGCACTTCATCGGACGACAGCGACACCGGCTTCATGGCAGCGACATGCATCGCCACGTCCTTGCCGACCTGGTCATCGGCAGCGTCGAACTCGACCATCACGCCGATGCGGGTGCCATGCAGATAGGTTGCCAGTTTGGCGGCAGTCTCAAAACGCACGAAACGGCGAATCGACATGTTTTCGCCGATGCGGCCGATCAGTGCGGCGCGTTGCTCATCAACAGTCTTGCCATCCAGCGGCAGTGCCAGCAACGCTGCCACGTCGGCAGGATTCTTCTCGGCAGCCAGTTTGGCGCAGGCATTGGCCAGCGCAATGAATTCGTCGTTCTTGGTGACGAAGTCGGTTTCGCAATTGACTTCGACCATCGCACCGACATTGCCGGCGACGAACGAGGTCACGACACCTTCGGCGGTCACGCGGGAGGCGGCCTTGGAAGCCTTGCCGCCCAGTTTGACGCGCAGGATTTCTTCAGCCTTGACGGCATCGCCGCCGGCTTCGGTCAACGCTTTTTTGCATTCCATCATTGGCGCGTCGGTCTTTGCGCGCAACTCACCTACCATCGCTGCTGTAATTGTGGTCATCAGATTCTCCATGCATGAAGGACGTCGTACTCGTCGTCCAGGATCAAATTGATCTTTAAAATTTGCTCGAAAAAAAGGGGCGAACTGCGTTGCCCCATTTTTTTGAAGCTCAAACCATCCGGCTGAAATTACGCCTGCTCGCTGACCTCAACGAACTCGTCGCCCGACTTGACGGCTTCGACGACGTCGTTCAGTGAGCTGGCACGGCCTTCGAGAATCGCATCGGCGACACCGCGAGCGTACAGCATGATCGCTTTGGATGAATCGTCGTTGCCAGGAATAACGTAGGTAACGCCTTCAGGGGTGTGGTTGGTATCGACCACGCCAATGACCGGGATGCCCAGTTTTGCGGCTTCGGTAATGGCACCCTTGTGATAACCGACGTCGACGACGAAGATGGCGTCAGGAATGCCGCCCATGTCCTTGATGCCGCCGATGGATTTTTGCAGCTTGATCATTTCGCGCTGAAACATCAGGCCTTCTTTTTTGCTGAGCTTTTCGACCGAACCGTCTTCGATCGACGCTTCCATTTCCTTCAGGCGCTTGATCGAGGTCTTGATGGTTTTGAAGTTGGTCAGCATACCGCCGAGCCAGCGCTGGTCGACGTATGGCATGCCGGCGCGTTGCGCCTCGGCTGCCATGATTTCGCGCGCCTGGCGCTTGGTGCCAACCATCAGAACGGTGCCGCGATTGCTCGACAGCTGCTTGATGTACTTCATCGCCTCCTGGTACATGGCCAGGGTTTTTTCCAGGTTGACGATATGAATTTTGTTGCGATGGCCGAAGATGAACGGGGCCATTTTTGGATTCCAGAAACGGGTTTGATGACCGAAATGGACACCGGCTTCCAGCATTTCACGCATTGTTACGGACATAATTTTCTCCAGGGTTGGGGTCTGGAATCCGTTCAGTTACCGTTTTCAGCGTGATTTTCACCGTGCTGGGAACGACACCCTTGTCGAACGAATTCGCGATTTACTACGTTCATCCAGAAGAACTTTCCAGACTAGCCCGAGAGTGTACTCGAAAACAGGCCCTGATTTCAAGCGTGAAACGACTTTCTTGGCCGGGATGCCTCAGCGCAGCAGTGCAGCGTCGACTATAATTCGGCAACTCCCTCGCATCTCCACCACTTGTTACCGACCTGAGCAGGCATTTTCTTACTATGGCTTCCATTTCCATCAAATCCGACGACGACATCAAAGGCATGCGCATTGCTGGCCGCCTGGCTGCCGAGGTGCTTGATTTTATCGCGCCCTACGTCAAGGTCGGCGTCACCACCGGCGAACTCGACCGGCTGTGCCACGAATACATGGTCAACGTCCAGGACACCATTCCCGCCCCGCTGAATTACTGCCCGCCGGGCTACACGCCGTATCCAAAGGCGATCTGCACCTCGGTCAACGACGTGATCTGCCACGGCATTCCCGGCGACAAGGTCCTGAAGAATGGCGATGTCGTCAACCTCGACATTACCGTCATCAAGAACGGTTATCACGGCGACACCAGCCGGATGTTCTACGTCGGCGAGCCGTCGATCATGGCCAAGCGCCTTGGCGAGATCACCTATGAGTGCATGTGGCTGGGTATTTCCAAGATCAAGCCGGGCAATCACCTCGGCGACATCGGCTTCGTCATCCAGCAGCACGCCGAAAATGCCGGCTACAGCGTGGTGCGCGAATTTTGCGGCCACGGCATCGGCACGGTGTTCCATGAAGAACCGCAGATCCTGCATTACGGTCGCCCCGGCACGCTGGATGAAATGAAGGCCGGCATGATTTTTACGGTGGAGCCCATGATCAACGCAGGCCGCCGCGAAATCCGTGAAATGGGTGATGGCTGGACCATCAAAACCAAGGACCGCAGTCTGTCGGCGCAGTGGGAACACACCGTACTGGTGACGCCGACCGGCTACGAAGTGCTGACCGTGTCTCCGGGCATGCCAGCGCCGCCGGCGTTTATCAAAACCGCCATCGCTGCCTGAGGATGCCCTCGCTCGCACTGGCACTCAAGGAACAGATCAAAGCCGGACGCGCCGCCGCCATCGCCACCTTCCAGGCCGATGGCAAGCCGGATGCGTTGCTGACCAGCCTGCGTCGCAGCGTCGACGCCGCGCTGACGCAGGCGTGGCACAGCGTCGGCCTGCCGGCCAGTGCCGCGCTGGTCGCGGTGGGCGGCTATGGCCGCGGCGAGCTGTTCCCGCACTCCGACGTCGATGTCCTGATCCTGCTGCAGAACGCGCCCGGCCCGGCGCTGCAGGAAAAACTCGAAATGCTGGTGCAGACGCTGTGGGATATCGGCCTTGAAGTTGGACACAGCATCCGCACCATTCCGGAATGCCTGAGCGAGGCCGCGGCCGACATCACGGTGCAAACCAGCCTGCTGGAAGCGCGCCTGGTGACTGGCAACCGCAAGCTGTTTCGATTTTTGCAGGAGCGCTGTGCGGCCGCGATGGATCCGCAGGCGTTCTTCCAGGCCAAGCGCCTCGAAATGCACCAGCGCCACGCCAAGTATGACGACACGCCATTCAGCCTGGAGCCCAACTGCAAGGAAAGCCCGGGTGGCCTGCGCGACCTGCAGGTGATCCTGTGGGTGGCCAAGGCCGCCGGCCTGGGCGACTCCTGGCGCAAACTGGCGCAGCGCGGCCTGATCACCAGCACCGAAGCACGGCAGCTGACGCAAAAGGAGCGCGCCTTCAAGGACATCCGGATCCGGCTGCATATCCTTACCAACCGGCGCGAAGACCGGCTGGTGTTCGACGTCCAGACCCAGATCGCGGAAACCTTCGGCTTCAAGACCACCGACACGCGCCGCGCCAGCGAATACCTGATGCAGCGCTACTACTGGGCGGCCAAGGCGGTCACGCAACTCAATGAGATCCTGCTGCAAAACATTGGCGCACAACTGTTTCCGATGCCGGCCAACCCGGTGCCGATCAATGCGCACTTCAATGCGCTCAACGGCCTGATCGACATTGCGCAGGACGATACATTTGCCAGCACTCCGTCGACCATGCTGGAAGTGTTCCTGCTGCTGGCGCACGACACCGCCCTGAAGGGCATGACCGCGCGCACCATGCGCGCCCTGTGGCATGCCCGCTTCAAGATCGACGCGAAATTCCGCCGCGATCCGCTCAACCGCAAGCTGTTCATCGACATCATCCAGTCGCCGCAGGGCATCACGCATGCCCTGCGCGACATGACCCGCACCAGCATTCTCGGACGCTATCTGCCGAACTTTCGGCGCATCGTCGGGCAGATGCAGCATGACCTGTTTCATGTCTATACGGTCGACCAGCACATCCTGATGGTGGTGCGCAATGTGCGCCGGTTCACCATGACCGAACATGCGCACGAGTACCCGTTTTGCAGCCAGTTGATCGCCAACTTCGGCCAGCCCTGGCTGCTGTATATTGCGGCGCTGTTTCACGATATCGCCAAGGGGCGCGGCGGCGACCATTCGAAACTCGGCATGGCCGATGCCGAGAAATTCTGCCGCGAACACGGCCTGTCAAAGGACGACACCCGGCTGATCGTGTTTCTGGTCGAACACCACCTGATCATGTCGCAAACGGCCCAGAAGCAGGATTTGTCCGACCCCGACGTGATCGCGCAGTTTGCCGCACTGGTCAAGGATGAGCGGCACCTGACGGCGCTGTATCTGCTGACAGTCGCCGACATCCGCGGCACCAGTCCGAAAGTGTGGAATGCATGGAAGGGCAAGCTGCTGGAAGACCTGTACCGCATCACGCTGCGCGTGCTTGGCGGCGAAGCGCCCTCGGCCGACCGCGAACTGAAAAACCGCCAGCAGGAAGCCCTCGCCACGTTGCGGCTGTATGGCCTGCCGGCCGACGCGCACGAACAGCTATGGAAGCAGCTCGACGTGGCGTATTTTTTGCGCCATGACGCCTCCGATATCGCCTGGCAAACCCGTTCGCTGATCGGCAAGTTCGACAGTCCGAACCCGGTGGTCAAATGCCGCCTGGCGACGATTGGCGAGGGCTTGCAGGTAACCGTTTATGTGCGCGACCAGCCGGACTTGTTTGCCCGCATTTGCAGTTACTTCGACCGCAAGAACTTCAGCATCCTCGATGCCAAGATCCACACCACTGCGCATGGCTATGCACTCGATACGTTCCTGGTCACCGAGGCGAATTTTGCCAATAATTATCGCGACATCATCAACCTCATCGAACACGAACTGACGGCGTTGTTGACCAGTAACGACAGTTTGCCGGCGCCAACACGCGGTCGCCTGTCGCGACTGTCGCGCACGTTCCCGGCGACACCATCGGTCGACTTGCGCCCGGACGAGCGCGGCCAGTATTATCTGTTGTCGATCAGCGCCAACGACCGCAACGGCTTGCTGTATTCGATCGCCAATGTGCTGGCCAAATACCGGATCAATCTGCACACCGCCAAGATCATGACGCTGGGCGAACGGGTCGAGGACGTGTTCCTGGTCGACGGCCCGACCCTCAACAACGCGCGCAGCCAGATCCAGCTGGAAACCGATTTGCTCGACGCATTACGCGTGTGATTTCACCCTCTTTTATTGTGCTCCGCCATGACTGAACCGCTCCGCCTGTCCAAACGCATGTCCGAACTCGGACTGTGCTCCCGCCGTGAAGCTGATGAATGGATCGCCAAGGGCTGGGTACGGGTCGATGGCCAGGTGATTTCCGAGCTGGGTACCAAGATCCTGCCGGACCAGCGCATCACCATCGAGCGCCAGGCCGCCGCACAGCAATCCAAGCTGGTGACGGTGCTGATCAACAAGCCGATGGGCTATGTCAGCGGCCAGGCCGAGGACGGCTACGAGCCGGCCGTGACCCTGATCAAACCGGAAAACCGCTGGGCCGAGGATCGCGCCGACACGCAGTTCCATCCGACCCAGTTGCGCAGCCTCGTACCAGCCGGACGGCTCGATATCGACTCGGTGGGATTGTTGATCCTGACGCAGGATGGCCGCATCGCGAAGCAGTTGATCGGCGAAAACACGGCGGTCGAAAAGGAATATCTGGTGCGGGTGCAATACAGCAAACCCGGCACCCTGCCCGAGCGCGAGTTGCAGCGCCTGCAGCATGGGCTGGTCCTCGACGGCAAGCCACTGTTGCCGGCCAAGGTGCGGTGGCAGAACGAAGACCAGTTGAGCTTCATTCTGCGTGAAGGCAAGAAGCGTCAGATTCGCCGCATGTGCGACATCGTCGGCCTGAAAGTGATGGGCCTGAAACGGGTGCGGATCGGCAATGTCAAGCTGGGCGACCTGCCGACCGGCCAGTGGCGCTATCTGGGGCCGGACGAGACCTTCTGAGCCTAGTCGTCGTGGTTCGGGTCCAGCTCCGGAAACAGCACGCTGGTGTAGCCGAACTGGCTGAAATCCCTGATCCGCATCGGATACAGAATGCCGGCCAGATGATCGCACTCATGCTGCACCACGCGCGCGTGAAACCCCTCGACATCGCGGCTGATGCTTGCGCCGTGCTGATCGACCCCCTCGTAATGCAGGCGCGTCCAGCGAGGCACCACGCCGCGCAGGCCGGGCACTGACAGGCAACCTTCCCAGTCTTCCTTCTGCTCGTCGGAAATCGGCGTCAGGACCGGGTTGATCAGGACGGTCTCGGGCACCTCCGGCGCGTCCGGATAGCGCTGGTTCTGCTTGAAGCCAAAAATCACCAGTTGCAGATTGACGCCAATCTGCGGCGCTGCCAGTCCGGCGCCATTGGCGGCAATCATGGTCTCGAACATGTCGGCGATCAGCGCCTGCAGCTCCGGCGTGTTGAACTCCGTGACGGGTTCGGCCTGACGCAACAGGCGGGGGTCACCCATCTTCAGTATCTCGCGCACGGTCATCGGAAGCTCGCCAGGTATTCGGTGAAGGCCTTGCCGGTTTCCGGATGCTTGCGGCCCATCGCCATCGACGCTTTCAGATAACCCAGCTTGGAGCCGCAGTCATAGCGCTGACCTTCGTACCGATATGCCAGCACGCGCTCGGATTCGATCATCGCGGCGATGCCGTCAGTAAGTTGAATCTCGCCACCGGCGCCCTGCCCGAGGTTTTCCAGATAATCGAAAATGCCGTTGGTCAGCACGTAGCGTCCGACCACCGCCAGGGTCGACGGCGCCTCTTCGGGTGATGGCTTCTCGACGATCGCATTGACCTGTTCCAGCGTGCGAGCGTACGGCGTGACGCTGACGATGCCGTACTGCTTGGTCTCGGCACGCGGCACGTCCTGCACGGCCAGCAGGCTGGAGCCCTGGCGCGAAAAGATATCGGTCATCTGCGCCAGTACCGGCGCGGTGCCGTCCGGGACATCCATGAAATCGTCGGCCAGCAACACCGCGAACGGTTCGCTGCCGATCACCGGGCGCGCGCACAACACGGCATGGCCGAGTCCAAGTGGCGCCGACTGCCGAATGTAGATGCAGGTGACATGCTTCGGGATCACGTTCTGCACGAATTCCAGCAACTGCGTCTTGCCGGCTGCTTCCAGTTCGGCTTCGAGCTCATAGGCCTTGTCGAAATGATCCTCGATCGCACGCTTGTTGCGCCCGGTGATGAAAATCATCTCGGTGATGCCAGCGGCGACCGCTTCTTCCACCGCATATTGAATCAATGGCTTGTCAACGATCGGCAACATCTCTTTCGGCTGCGCCTTGGTTGCGGGTAAAAAGCGGCTGCCAAGGCCAGCCACGGGGAATACGGCTTTTTTGATTTTTCGCATGGTCGGAGTCAGTCAATCATTCAAAAGTTGGAGTAAAGCGGCTTCGTCGAGGATGGCCACGCCGAGTTCTTCGGCCTTGGCAAGCTTGCTGCCGGCATCGCTGCCGGCAACGACATAATTGGTTTTTCTGGAGACCGAACCGGCCACCTTGCCGCCGGCTGCTTCGATCAGTGCCGCGGCAGCCTCGCGGGTCAATGTCGGCAATGTACCAGTGAGCACGAAGGTTTTACCGGATTGCGGCAACACGGCATTGACGCGCGCCGTGGTTTCGGTCCAGTGGATGCCGGCGGCGCGCAACTGGGCGATCAATTCCACGTTCAACGGGTCGGCCAGAAACGTGCGAATTGCCCCGGCCACGACCGGCCCGACATCGTCGACTTCCAGCAACTGCTCTTCCGAGGCCGCCAACAGCGCATCGAGTCCGCCGAAATGGGCCGCCAGCGCCTTGGCAGTGGCTTCGCCGACATGCCGGATGCCGAGCGCATAAATGAATCGCGCCAGCGTGGTCGCCTTGGATTTTTCGAGCGCGGCAAGCACGTTCTGGGCAGAGCGGTCGGCCATGCGATCGAGCTCGGCCAGGCCGACCAGACCCAGCCGGTACAAATCGGCGGGGGTGTTGATGACCTTGCGGTCCACCAGCTGATCGATCAATTGCTCGCCCAGCCCTTCGATATCCATCGCCCGGCGCGAGACGAAGTGCTGCAAGCCGCCCTTGCGCTGCGCGGCGCATTTCAGCCAGCCGCCGGAACAGCGCGCAATGGCCTCCTCCTCCAGCCGCAGGATAGTCGAGCCGCACACCGGGCAGGCCGTTGGCATGACGAATTCACGCGCATCCAGCGGGCGCAGCTCGGGCACGAACGACACCACTTCCGGAATCACGTCGCCGGCCCGGCGCACGATGACGCTGTCGCCGATGCGGATGTCCTTGCGCCGCACTTCGTCTTCATTGTGCAGCGTGGCGTTGGTGACGGTGACGCCGCCGACCGACACCGGCGCCAGTCGCGCCACCGGCGTGATCGCGCCGGTCCTGCCGACCTGGACATCGATGCCCTGCACCACGGTGCTGGCCTCCTCGGCCGGAAACTTGTGCGCCAGCGCGTAACGCGGCGCGCGCGCGACGAAACCAAGTTGCTGCTGCAGGGTGGCGTCGTTGACCTTGTAGACCACGCCGTCAATTTCATACGGCAATGCCGACCGCTTCTCGCCAATCTCGCGATAGAACGCAAGCAAACCCGACGCGCCGGCGACCACCTTGCGATGCTCGCAAACCGGCACGCCAAGCTGCCGATACCAGTCCAGCAGCGCGGCATGCGATGGCGGCATCGCGGCGCCCTCCAGCAGACCGACGCCATACGCAAAAAAGCGCAGCGAGCGCTGCGCCGTGATGGCCGAATCGAGTTGCCGCAGACTACCGGCGGCGGCATTGCGCGGATTGGCGAATTCCTTCAGGCCGGCGGCGCGCTGGCGCGCATTCAGGCGGGCAAAGTCAGCCTTGTACATCAGCACTTCGCCGCGGATGTCGATCACCGCCGGCGGTTGCGCGGTCTGCAGGCGCAGCGGAATGGCGCGAATCGTGCGGATATTGGTCGTGACGTTTTCACCGGTAGCGCCATCGCCGCGCGTGGCCGCTTCCACCAGCACGCCAGCCTCGTAACGCAGATTGATCGCCAGTCCGTCGAACTTCAACTCGGTGGCGTAGGCCACCTCGTCGCTGGCCGATAAGCCGTCGCGCACGCGGCGGTCGAAGGCAACGATGTCCTCGTCGGCAAAACCATTGGCCAACGACAGCATCGGCACCGAATGGCGCACCTGGGTAAATGCCGGCAAGGGCGGCGCGCCGACCCGCTGGGTCGGCGAGGTCGCCGTGATCAGCTCGGGATGCGCGCTTTCGAGCGCCTCCAGTTCGCGGAACAAGGCGTCGTAATCGGCGTCGGGAATGGTCGGGCTGTCGAGCACGTAGTAGGCGTGGGCGTGTCGCTCAAGCAGCGCGCGCAAGGCGTTTACCCGCGCCTGTGCATCGCCAGCGACCGCGCCAGTGACCGAAGGACCGGTCATGGGGGTCAGCTGAACAGACGCAGCGCGCGGACCGAACCGGCCGGAATGTCAGCCGCGTCCATGTTCGCGTAGAACTCATTGACCTGATTGGCGATTTCAGCCAGTGCATTTTCGGTCAGCGGCTGATTGCCATCATCGACCACGGTGCCGTCCATGCGCATGGCCAGCGAGCGGGCGCAGGCAATCATGGCGCCGAACCCGTTGTGCGGCTGCGCCACCCGTGGCACATCCAGCAACAGGGTCAGGCGCGAGGTCGTGTCGGCCGCCAGCGTGACATTGGTCGACAGCGAAAACAGCACACCGCCCTCGCCATCCGGCATGACCAGACGGCCTTCGGGACGCAGATCGAAGCCTTGCTTTTCAAGTGCGATCAGCAAGGTATGGATGGCCCACGGTGCGCTATTGGATTGAATGTTGACGCTCAGTTGCGCGTCGAATTCGGTAATGAACTGGTGCAGCGCGCGAGCGCTTTGCATGACATGCGTCATGTCCGGCACGTCCGGATCGGCGCCCAGGTCGTCAGCCACGGTGCGCAGGCGCATCACCAGTTCCGAATACTCGATTTCATTGAGCGGATTGGTGCGGTTGGCCAATTGCACACCGGCCTGCAGCGCGGTGTAGAGGCTGCCGTGCACGATCGGTTCCCATTCGACGCCGTCCCGCAAGCCGATGAAATGGACCGGCTTGTTGCCGACGTGGCGCAACTGCTGGATGCGGCCAAGCACCTTGTCGCCGCGCACCGGTTGCTCCAGCGCCAGCGGGATGAGGCAGTCGACCAGTTCGTCGACCGGCAATTCGCGCGCCGTCGGCGCCGCCTCGACATGCTCGACGACAGGGGCGATGGCTTCGGATTCGATGTTGCTCGCGTCCTCGCCGGCCAGGAAGCCAGGTTCAACCCGCGCCGACTGTGGCTGACTATCCGAGGGTGTCATCAGGACATCATCGCCGGGCGACGAAAAAGCGCGTTCGACGGTTTTCCTGGCCTTGCGTTCCTGCCATTTGTTATACGAAATAACACCTGCGACGATGATGCTGCCAATGGCAATCAGGCTGGTTTGAAGATCGGTCATGCGCTGCACGCCTTCATTGCCACGATGCGGGTGAAGGGGCGCGTTGGCAGGTCGTGATTGCGTCGAATCGCGGTGGTAAGGAGAGAAAGCACGGTGGGTCTTTGCGAGTCTGAAATGGCAATGGTGGGATGCTGGCCGCGCCGCGCAGTGGGAGGCAGTCGCACGCCTGCAAGAATGGGGCTTAGGGTAAGTGTGGATGACCGAAGTTGTCAAGCCAACCGACCGCTCCCGCTGCGCTCGCGGCCGGCCGGCCGGCACGGTCGAAACGGCCAGCGCGGCCGGAATGTGAAATGGCATTGCCATTTTTTTGCCATCACAATGCTCATCGAACAAGACTGTTGGTTCCTGCGACAGCGTGCATGCGCCGAACTGCAGGCCAGCAAGATTTATCACTGTTTCAATTAAATCTGTTTGTATTCAATCAATTAGCCATCCCCAGCCAGCCTGTCGACAACAACGATTCCCGCCGCCGTTGTTTCCGCACACCAAATTTTCGGTGTTTCGTCACCGCCTTTCGCAACCATAAGTTACCATCAACACATACCTGAAGTTCCATCAACGAACAACAGGACGGGACCGCCGCAAGCGGATATGCGAGACCAAAAAAAGTGGAAGCGATGATGCGCGGGAAAACATTGCCCGGTTGCCGGATCAAGGGTGCACGAGCCGCGGCCTGTGCATTGACGCTCCTGTTCAGCGCCATATCGGCGTGCGCGCAGATGCAGATTCCCAATCCGTTGATTCGTCCGCACAGCCTGGCCAATCCCGACCTGCCGCCAGTTCCTGCACCGCCAGCGCGCAGCGGCGCCGCAACTGCCTATCCCGCAGTGCCAGCGGCGATACCGGGATTGGTGTCGGACGATCCGTATCTGCGCGAGCTGAGCGAACTCCGGGAGCGCTTTGCAGGTTTCCATGTCGCCGCCATTGTAGGCAAGCACGCCGTGCTGCGCCGTTCACTGGCCCAGCGCGGCCCGGCCACGGCGCTGGCCGCACCACCGAGCGGCGCCAGCATGGCGCCAGTGTCGCTCGGGCCCGGTACCCCGCCGACCGCACTGCGCAATGACGCAATGACCCTGTCGGACGGTCAGGTGGTCAATGCAATCAGCCTGTCCGGCAGCCTGGTCGCGCGGGTGAGCGAGCGTCAGGTTGCGATTTTTCATGTAGTCGATGGAACCACCAGGGGCGCCGGCCAGCGCACGATCGTATTTGCCGGCGAGCTGGAAGCGTCCGGTGCGCCACCGCCGCCAACGATCGTGCTGGAGCGCCCCGATCCCGCTTACAAACGCAGCATCACCGTCGAAAGCAAGGTCCGCTCGGCGTCGTCCGGTGACGCTGCAGCCGCCACGGCGCCTGCCGCGCCGGCCTCGCCGACGCAGCCCCAGCAATAAGGCGATGGACACCATGACTGCCAAGCCCGTGCCGGAAAAAAATCTGCAGCGCCAGATCGGAGACTATCTGGTGCATGCCGGCATGATGACGCAGCAGCAGCTGGAGGTCAGCCTGCGCCAGCAGAAATCCATCCGCGAAACCGGCCGGCAGGCACTGCTGGCCGAGATCATCGTGCGCAATCAATTCGCCACCCAGTCGCAAATCGCGCTGGCGGCCCGGCACCTTGACGGCGAAGCGGACACGACGCTGTTCCGGCAACTGTTGCCACCCGCCCTGTGCCAACTGCATGGTGTCTTTCCCATCGAGATCGAAGGCGGCGTGCTGCACCTGAAAGCCGCGCGCGTCTTGCCACCCAACGCCAGCGCCAGCCTGATTGCCGCCTGCGCAGTCAGGGTCAGCGACCTGCGCATCACGCCCACCGACATTGGCGAGATCAACCGCGCACTGGCCGGGGTCTGGCGTCAGGAACAGTCGTTCGATGCGGTCATGACGCGCCTGCGCAGCGAGGAAATCAGCGGTTCGCTCTTGAAACAGGCGCTCGCAGCGATGCTGGCCGAGGCGATTGCCCTGCGTGCCTCGGATATCCATCTGGACAAACTGCGCGACCCCGGCGCCTGGATCAGTTACCGCATCGACGGCGCGCTCAAGCCGACCCATCTGGTGCCCGAGCGCATCATGGCGGCGCTGTTTGCGCGCATCAAGAATGAATCCGGCATGGACGCCTCCGATAGCCGGCGCGCCCAGGATGGCCGGCTGGCTCTGGCCGATGCCGGCGCCGGCGTGGCGTTCCGGGTCGCGACGCAACCGATTGCCGGTGGCGAAACCATCGCCATCCGGGTGCTCGATCCGGCCGCGATGATCGGCCTCGACGCGCTGTTCCCGTTCCAGCCTGCCATGAGCCGATTGTTCCGTCGCGTCGCCGATGTGCGCGGCAAGGCCGGCGGAATGGTGCTCATCTCCGGACCAACCGGCTCCGGCAAGACCACCACCCTGTACGCGCTGGCGCAGAATTTCAGTCGCGACCGCATCAATGTGATCACGGTGGAAGAACCGGTGGAATACGTGTTGCCGTTCGCGCGGCAGATCCAGCTGAACCAGCTGCTCAACGAAAAGTCGCTCGATCTGGAGCGTTCGGTGCTGCGGCAGGACCCGGACGTGCTGATCCTGGGCGAGATCCGCGACACCGACACCATGCGTGCCGCACTGAAGTTTGCCGAGTCGGGCCATCTGGTGCTGGCAACGGTGCATGCCCGCACCGCTGCGCAGACGGTCGAGCGGGTCCTGTCCTTTTGCGACGGACCGGCCCGGCAGGAGGCCCTGTTCATTCTGGCAAACCAGCTCAGCGTCGTGGTCAACCAGGGCCTGCTGCCCAAACTGTGATCCTGCGCGACCACGCCCCTTGAGCTGCAAGCCCTGCCCGAACTGCACGGCGTGCGCCTGCCCGACCAGGTGCGCACGATGCGTCGCAGCGGCTGCGCCAATTGCGGTCACAGCGGCTACCTTGGCCGGGTTGCCATCCACGAGACGGTCGTCATTCCCGGTGACGAGGCACTGCGCCGCGAGATCACGCGCCAGCTGTTTGCGTCGATCCATCAGATCCAGGAGGTGTTCCAGCTCGAGGGCGTTACCCACATCACCAGGCATCAGGTCATGGCGCGTCTGCTCGAAGCCGGTCTGATCGATGCCGAGACCGTCACGCAAGCCGTGCGGGCGGGGTTCTGACATGGACGGCCTGAAGAACTTCAATGTCACTTATCTGCTGGCGCACGCGGCGGATGCGGACGCGGTGCGCGACCGCTCGGCCACGCGCTACTTTCGCCATCGCAGCATCGTGGTGGCCGAAAATCCGCAACAAGTGGTCAGCGAAGTGCGCAGGAATGGCGGTATTCCGGTCGATATCAAGGTCATCAAGCCGGGCCTGAGTTTTCTCAATCCGGTCACGCGCGACTACAAGCAGCAATTCGTGCTGGCCATCTACTTCAATACCCAGGCCGGCCTGTCGGCCGGGCGCGCACTAAAACTGGTGATCGAGGCCGAGAACGGTCCGCTGCGCCGGCGCCTGAACTACGCCAATCTGATTCTCGACGGCGGTGGCAGCTTTCTCGAGGCGATGGACGCACTCGATTTCTTCGACCAGACCACGCTGGCCATCATGGCTGCCGGCGAAAAAACCGGCTCGCTGGCGAATGCGATCAACTCGGCGGTGGCGTACTTCCAGGCGCGCGCCAGCACCGTCAAGGCGCTGTTCGGCACGGCGGTGTTTACCGCGGTCGAAGTGACCTTCTCGATCCTGTCGCTGATCGGCAACCGGGTGCTGATCCTGCCAGCCATCGAAAAGGAAATCGCCGACAATGCCGCGCCCGACAAAGTGGTCGCGATCCGCCACGGCATCCGCATTGCTGCTGCCGCCAACGACCTGACGCTGGGACTGGCGCTGGCATTGATCCTGTGCGCGCTGGGCTGCGCAGCGGGCTATTTTCATGGCAGTGCGGCGTTGCGCCGCGGCGTCGAAGCGGTGGTGCTGCGCATTCCGTTCATCCGGCACATCATCCTGCATAGCGCCATTACCAACAGCACCAATGTGGCAGTGTCGCTGATCCGTGGCGGCGTCGATCTGGTGGCCGCCATGGCGATCGCCGAGCGAGCCTCGCGGGTGCCACGCGTGGTGGGCTACTGGCAAGGCGCGGTCAAGCGCATCGAGGATGGCGAGGAAATTGCCAGCGCACTGGCGCAGCATCCGCTGGAAAGCTCGGAACGCACGCTGATCCGCGCCCACACCGATCGCGCCCAGCTGGCGCGCGCCTTTGAAGTCATCGGTGCGCGGCGCGAGCATCTGGCGCTACGCGCCGCCAAACAATTCCAGGTGTTTTCATTTGTCGCCACGCTGGCATTCTCGCTGGCGGCGGTGCTGATCGCGCTGTTGGTCGCCCTGATCCAGAACGAGGGCACGATGGCCGCACTGACTTCGCAATAGGGATCCCATGCCGACCCTGAGCCCGAGCAATTTCGACAGCGCCTACGCCCACATGATTGCGGGCGCCATTCCGCTGCACAGCGACGATGTCGACAAGACGGTGTTCATGGTCGCGCAGGACGTGCTCGGCACCGCGCAGATGCATTTGCTGGTTGCCACCGATGTTGCCAACGCGATGGTGTACTACTTTGCCGCGCCATCGTCGGCTTTCGCCTCGATCCCGCTGTTCCACACGCCGCTGGCCGCCGCCCTGCCCGGCCATCCGCACCATCGCGGCGACGGCGTGTACTTCCTGGAGGGCGTCAATCTGTCGGTGGCGGTCGAGAAGCGCCGCGACCAGATCCGCCTGATCGCCAACAGCAGCGACGTCATGCGCCAGTGGCTGGCCGACCAGAACACCTTGCCGGTAATCGCCGCCGACGATTTCGAACCGTGGGCGATGGAGTCGATTCCCGGCGCTTACCGCCGCATCGCCGATGGCATTTCGCTGCGCACCGCGCGCTACGCCTCGATCGTCGCCGGGCTCGCCCTGCTGGCGTATTTCGTGGCCGCCATCGGCACCTCGGTGCTCAATGCAGCAGCCGACAGCGGCAACCAGCGCCACATGCATGCCGTCAACGAGGCGATCACGCGGATCGACTTCGTCTCGCCGCTGTCGCAGCAGGTCGCGCGTTTGCAGCGGGTGTCGGCGCTGGTGGTGCGAGCCGGCGGCTGGATCGACGAATACGAGCTGCGCAACGGCACCGAAAAATTTGTCCTGATGATGCCGGCCTGGATCACCAGGGACTATATCGACGCACTCGGTCCGAGGGTCGAAGCCGACCAGAGCACCGATGAAAATCTGGTGCGGGTGGCGCTCGGCGTACCGCTGCCGGGCACCACGCCGGTGCCGCGTGCGGCGCCCGCAAAACCGCTGCAGCCACGGAAATGAACCATGACCAATCCGTTCAAGACCAGTCCGATTGAGCGCGCGCTGATCGCATCGACGGCGCCGCCGCGCGCGCACGCCTTCGGCAAATCGATCAATCACGTGAGGCCGTTTATCGGCAGCGCGTTGCAGAATTTCACGCTGGCCGCACCGGCCCTGCTTCTGGTGGCGGTGATTTTTCTGGTGATGGCGGTCAATCAGACCTCGAATTTCGTGCTCGCCTTCACGCGCGACAGCAAGACTGCCGAGGCGACCCGGATCGCGCCGGTGATCGACAAGAAGCCGTTGCTGGAGGCCGACTATCAGAGCGCCGCCGCGGTCATTGCGAAAAACAATCCGGCGGTACAGGTCGCGCTGTCGCGCAACCACCAGTCCCTCCAGATCGGCATCAAGGATCCGGCGCTGCTGCCCGAGTTCATCTATGCGCTGGTGACGATGCAGTCCTATCGCGCCGGCGTGGCGTGGAGCGCCGACACGATTTGCCTGAACAAATGCGACGGCGGCAACGCGGCCTGGGCCGACATCAGCGGCTACACCCAGGCCATTTCCCTTGCCGGGTCGCGCGCCCGATGAACCGATCTTTCTTGCAGCACCCACCAGGGAGTAACCATGAATGACCCGACACGATCCCGTTTCCTGCGCATCGCCGGCGCAATGGTGGCCATCGGCACGCTGGCGGCATTTGCCTGGTTCGGGCTGGATCTGTTGCGCGCGGCCGCGGCCAGCGAAACCCGGCACGGCCTGCAACAGCCGGAGCAACGCGGTGGCCGGGTGGTCGCCGTGGTCGATGGCGCCGTGGTGGCGGAATCCGAATTGCAGCCGTTCCTCAACGCCGGGCTGGACAAGGCGATTGCGATTGATCGCGCCATCAACAAGGCGGTTGCCGCCAACAGTGCCGACCGGCTGTACAGCCAGCAGTCGCGCAACGTCATGCAAAGCGCGAAGAACGACATCCTCGCCAACCTGTACATCAGCCAGCGCTCGACCGAATTGCGCAACGCCGTCACCGAGGCAGACATCAAGGCCTTCTATCAGAGCCGGGTCAAGGACGAGGATTTCACGGCATTTCGGTTGAAGTTCTTTGTCTCGGTCGACGCCCGCGAGGCGCAGGCGGTGTTCGACGGGCTCGGGCGCGGCGACAGGGACGCGCTGGCGCGACTGGCCTACGTCAGGAAAGACGCCGATCACTTGCTCGGCGCCGCCGACGTGCCATACGGACTTGGGCCGGCAGTCAAGAAACTCAAGGCCGGCGAGCGGCTGCAACCGGTGGTGGTGCGCGAAGGCGTGCTGGTGCTGTACGTCGAAGACGTCAAGGCCAATCCGAAGCCGGAACTGGACAAGGTGCAGGCCGAGATCAAGGAACTGATTGTGTCGGAGCGCTTTAATGCGGACCTGAAAGCGCGCCGCGCGGCCGCCAGGATCGAGTTGCGCGGCTGAGCCGCTGTTGCCATCGCCATGCCGCGCACAGCACCTTGAAACCACCACGGAACAACCGGATCGCCGAACGTGAAAATGCCACCGTATCAGGGACTCGAGCACCACCAGCGCGGCATGGGAGCGACCATCGTGCTGTTCATGATCGCCCTGATTGCGCTGGTCGGGGCGGCACTGGCGTATGCCAATCGCGGCAATCCGGCCCGCATCACCAGCGAGAGTGCGCGCGTGTTCAGCGCCGTGCTGCTCAAGCAAAGCGCGGACTTCCGCGATGCCTACAGTCGCTTCGTGTTCGATGGCGGCGATGTCGCCACGATGACCTTCAATGCCGCCGGTGTGCCAGCCGGCGACCTGTTCAATCCGGCCACCCAGTACGGCGTCTATCAGGCGCCGCCGGCACAGGCGCTGGCGCCCGGCGCGGTGGTCGCGTGGCGCTATAACCGCAGCACTGCCGTAACCGGCATCGGCAGCACCGCGCCGGAGAGCATCGCCTGGCTGGCGGATGTGGCGCAACCGGTCTGCGCCCAGGTCAACAACCAGATGTACGGCACGCCGGCCATCCCGCTGGCCGCGCTGACGCAGGCCGAGGTCGGTGCGCCCGGCGCCACCATCAGCCTTACCCCGGCCGGGCGCGCCACCGGCTGCTTTGCCACCGCCGACAACCGCTTCGTGTTCTACAGCACGTTGGGAGAATCCTGAGATGCGCCACCGGCCAACCCGGGCGGGCGGCTTCGCGGCGGCCACGGCCTTGTTCGCCATCAGCCTGTTCGTGCTGATCGGCGTGGCAGCGGCCAATATCGCGCACGACAATGCCAGGGCCCAGCAGTTTCATGCGATTCGCGAACAGATGGTGGCGCAGCGCGATTTGATTTTCAACTTGATCCTGCTGTGCCGCACGATTTACCCGGCCGGCAATAACGGCACCGGCAACCATGTGCAGTATCCGGCCACGCCCGCCGACCGGCAGGTGGCGGCGCTGACCTGCCCCGGCCAGGGCTTTGCGCCGATCTGGTCGGGCGATGCCCGCGCCATGGCGCCGCGTCCGCTGCCGGGCTTCAACGGCTGGACCTATGTCAACGACAGCAACAGCATTCGCATCCAGACCACCGCCGTCAATCCTGATTCGAACTGGCACCGCGACCTGCTCGATGCCGTGGTCGCACGCATCGGACCGGGCCAGGCGGTGCGCAGTGGAAATGCCTTGACGCTGACCTTGATCAATTGAACGGCGCCTTTCAGGAGAACCACCATGCGTGCGCGACTTGAACCGGAACACCTGATGCTGCTTGCACTGCTGCTGCCCGCGCAGGCCGGCGCGGGCCTGATCGCCGAGTCGGTCGGTTCCTTCAAGGTGGCCGCCGACCTGTCGCGCCGCGCCGCGCAGGAAGCGGCGGTGCGTCAGGCTGTGACTGCGATCACGACGGCAATTGCCTCCATGCCCGACAGCGACGGCGATCCGTTTCCCGAGCCGCCGCCGATCGCGCCCGGCCCCGGCCCGCTCGGCGGCGGCCTGATCCCGCCCGGACTGGGGCTGCCGACCGGTGACGGCTACGGCGCACAACTGGGTTATTGCGCGTGGGACAACGGCAGCGTGTTCACCGCAAACGCCAACCGCCTGCCCGGCAACAAGGCCGATCTCGGCGCGCCGGTGTTTGCGGTGGTTTCGGCCGGGCTGGATGGCGTCTTCAATCGCAGCTGCGCGCAGATCGCCAGCGGCGCGCCGAGCACCGACGATGACTATGCGATCACCATGTCGACCACCCAGATCCGCCAGGGCGTCGGCGGCACCGTGTACTTCGGCGATCCGGTCGCGACGCGCGCGGCACTCGATGCGCTGCCCGGCATCCGCGACGGCGAACTGCGCCTGGTGAAGGCCGACAACACGCTGTGGCGCTGGCGCAGCAACGCCAAAGCGTGGGTCAACACCAGCCAGTCGGCGCTGTGGGAGGCAGGTGCCGGCGCCGGCCAAATCGCCACGCCGTATCTGGTCGGCATCGGCACCAACAATCCGGGCCACGCGCTGGAAGTCGCCAGCGCCGGCGTCCCGCTCGGACTGCGTTCGTATGGCCAGCTCAATGGCATCAACCTGCTCACTGGCGACAACCAGACCGGCTTTGTCGGCTACGACAATGGCAGCGCGCGACTGCTGTTCAGTACCGGCCCCGGCAGCAGCATTGCATTCGACACCGGCGGCAGTACCCGCTTGCAGATTGGCGCCGATGGCAGGACCACCGCGTCGGGCGGGCTGACCGTGAGCGGCGGAATTTTCAATGCCGCCAGCGTGAATATCAACGGTGGCAGCATCAATGGCACCGTGATTGGCGCACTGGTCCCGGCGGCCGGCAATTTCACGACCTTGACCGGGTCGCTGGTCGGCAACGCCGGTACGGCCTCGCGCCTGAACATGCCGGTGCTGATCGGCATGAGCGGCGACGCCAACTGGTCGGTCTCGTTCGATGGCGCCAGCAACGTCTCGGGTGTCCTGAGTCTCGCCAATACCGGTGTGGCGGCGGGCAGCTACGGCTCGTCGACCATGACGCCGACGTTTGCGGTCGACGCTGCCGGTCGCCTGAGCGCGGCCGGCGCCACGTTGATCACCCCGGCGTTCGCGGCGCTGACCGGCTTGCCGAGCACGGCCGGCGGGTATGGCATCACCAGCATCGACGGCATACCGATTGGTGCGGCCACGCGCGCCAGCGGCGCCTTCACGAGCCTCACTGCCAGCAACGGCCTCACGGTGAGCGCCGGTGATGTCGTGCTGGGTGGCGGCAATGTCGCCGGAGCGCTGGCCGCCCGCCCTGCCGCAGGTGTCATCAACCGCATCTACATCGCCACCGACACCAATGAAATCTATCGCGATACCGGGACCGTCTGGAACAAGATCGCCGCCGGGTCCGGTATCAGCGCAGCGCTGTCGTCAATCACCCCGGCAATTGCCGCCAACACCTTGGCCAACGCCGCCTTCGCCCAGATCTGGAACTGGAGCCTGAGCGCCAATACGACCGGCCTGGCGATTGGCGAGAGCGCCGCATCAAGCGGCGGCAGCGGCGCGCAATACCTGAGCACCATCGGCACGCTGCCGGCGTCCACCGCGATTCCGCTGAGCGTCGCCACGCGTGGCGTCGAAGCGTTTCGGGTCGATGCAGTGAACCCGCAAATCGTCGCCCACAATGGCACGGCCGGCGCGCCCAGCTACGCGTTCAGCGTACAGCAGTCGAGCGGTCTGTATCTGCCCGGCGCCGGCCAATTGGCCGCCAGTGTCGGTGGCGTCCGCACCCTGTGGTTGAGCGCAGACGGCATGGGCATCGGCCGCAATGCGCTCCTGCTCGACAGCGCCGCCACCAACCAGAACACCGCGATCGGGCGCAATGCGCTGGCCAGCAATACCACCGCCATCTTCAACAGCGCGCTCGGCACCGACGCCTTGAGCGCGAATGCCACCGGCAGCTACAACACGGCAGTCGGCGGCGTTGCGCTGGCGGCCAACACGACGGGTGCATTCAACACGGCAGTTGGCTACCGCGCACTCAGCGTCAATTCCATCGGCAACTCCAACAATGCCTTCGGTGAAAAGGCACTCGAGCACACCACCACTGGCAGCAGCAATATCGCGGTGGGCAATCATGCACTGGGCGACAACCTCACCGGCGACGGCAACGTTGCGATCGGCCAGAACGCCGGCTATGCCGATGGATTCTTTACCGCGACCAATGCCAACGTGTCCGGCTCGAACAACACCTTCGTTGGCGCCTACGCGATGCCCGGTACCACCACCCAGTTGAATCACGCCAGCGCGATCGGTGCAGATGCCAGGGTGACCACCTCGAACACGGTCGTGCTGGGACGGGCCACCGACATTGTGGTGGTGGGCGGTAGCGGCAATGACGGCAGTGGCAACCAGCTCTAGGTCAATGGCGGCATGAAGCTCTCCAGCGGCGATCTGGTGCTGGGCAGTACGAATATCTCCGGCGCGTTGGCGGCACGTCCAGCCGCCGGTGTCGCCAACCGCATTTTCATCGCCACCGATACCAATGAGATTTATCGCGATACCGGCGCGGCCTGGAACAAGATCGGCAGCGGCGCAGCAGGCGCACCGGCGCTGTCGTCCATTACCGCCGCCATGTCCACCAACAGCATTGCCAACGGCGCTTTTGCGCAAAGCTGGAACTGGGCGCTCAGCGCCGACGGCAGCGCCTTCGCGCTCGGTGAATCGGTCGCTTCCAGTGGCGGCACCGGGGCGCAATACCTGACCCGCATCGGCACCCAGCCCGGCTCCACCGCCGCACCGCTGAGCGTCGTCACGCGCGGCGTCGAAGCGTTTCGGGTCGATGCGGTCAATCCGCAGCTGGTCGCCAACAGCGGCAGCGTCGGCGCACCCGGCTATGCGTTCGCCGGCGACCAATCCAGCGGTCTGTATCTGCCCGCTGGCGGCCAGCTTGCCGCCAGCGTCGGCGGTGTGCGTGCGCTGTGGTTGGGCGCGAACGCCAATAGCGCCTTCGGCACCGGGGCGCTGGCGGCCAGCAGCAGCGGCGGCAGCAACGTCGCGCTCGGCGCGATCGCACTGGGCAACACCACCACCGGCGCCAGCAATACCGCATTGGGCGCATTTTCGATGGAGAACAATGTCGCCGGCTCGTTCAACGTCGGCCTTGGTTACGCCGCGCTCAACCACAACACGGCCAGTGGCTTGACCGCCGTCGGCGCCAACGCGCTCGGCAGCAACACCAGCGGCGCATACAACACCGCGGTGGGCCAGGAAAGCCTGTTCAGCAACACCACCGGCTCCAACAACACGGCGCTCGGCAATTACGCCCTGAGCGCCAACACCACCGGCGCCACCAACACCGCCGTCGGCTTCAATGCCCTCGCCACGAATGGCACCGGACAAGCCAACACGTCGGTCGGCAGCTATGCCTTGTACCTCAACACAACGGGCGCCAACAACGTGGCCGTCGGCGCGCTGTCGCTGTTATCGAATACCGTCGGGGATCAGAACACGGCGCTGGGCAACTGGTCGCTGCAGAACAATACGAGCGGGCGCTTGAACACCGCCGTCGGCGTCGGTACGCTGTACAACAACGTCACCGGCGTGGCCAATACCGCATTGGGTAACAACGCCCTGACCAACAATATCGAGTGGAACAACACCGCCATCGGCAACGCTGCGCTGTTCTCGAACAGCAGCGGTACACGTAACGCGGCGTTGGCCGTCGAAGCGCTGGCGGCCAACACCAGCGGTTCCGACAATGTCGCGCTGGGCTACCACGCCGGCTACATGACGGCGCTGGGCGACGCGACCAATGCCAACGTCACCGGCTCGTCGAACACCTTCGTTGGCGCGTATGCGATGCCGGGTACGGCTGCGCCGCTCAGTCACGCCAGCGCAATCGGCGCGGAAGCACTGGTGACGACCTCGAACACCATTGCGCTCGGTCGGGTTATCGACAAGACCGTCATCGGCGCCAGCGGCGACGATGGCACTGCCTACAATCTGCAAGTCAGCGGCGGCATCAGCGTCGCCGCTGGCGACCTGGTGCTGGGCAGCAGCAATGTCTCGGGCTTGCTGTCCGCCCGCCCTGCGTTCGGCGTCGCCAACCGCATCTATATCGCCACCGACACCAATGAAATCTATCGCGACAGCGGCGTCGGCTGGAACAAGATCGCCGCCGCCGGCGCCACGGCGCTGTCGTCGATCACTGCGGCCACCACCGCCAACACCATCGCCAACAGCGCCAATACCCAGGTCTGGAACTGGGCGCTGACCGGCGACACGACCGCCTTCGCGCTCGGCGAAAGCGCGCCCGCAACCGGCGGCAGCGGCAGCCAGTATCTGGGCAGGATCGGCACGCTGGCCGCCTCCACCGCGATCCCACTGAGCGTCTCGACGCGCGGCGTCGAAGCATTTCGGGTCGATTCGATCAATCCGCAACTGGTCGCCAACGACGGCTCGCTGGCCGCGCCGGGCTATGCGTTTGCCGGCGCGCAGAGCACCGGCCTGTATCTGCCGGCCGCCGGCCAGCTCGCCGCCAGCGTGGCGGGTACGCGTGCGCTGTCGATCAGCAGCGGCAGTCTGGCCGTCGGCAGCGGCGCGCTGGTGCTCGATGCCGCCAGCGCGAACAACAATACGGCGTTCGGATCGCAAGCATTGGCGGCCAATGTGGCCGGCGTCGACAACGTTGCGATTGGCTATGCGGCACTGACCAGCAACCTCGGCGACGCCTCGACCGCGGTCGGCTCCTACGCCTTGAACGCCAACAGCAACGGCCAGAACAATACGGCGATTGGGTATAGCGCGCTGGCGTCGAATACCGACGGCAACTACAACACGGCGTCCGGCAATCTGGCCCTGGCTTCATTGACGACTGGCTGGAGCAACACCGCCGTGCGCAGCTGGGCGCTGATTGAGAATACCGCCGGCGATGGCAACACCGCGGTCGGCGATGGCGCCCTCGGAAGAGCCCGGGGCCAGTACAACACCGCACTCGGCAAAGGTGCCGGTGGCGCCACCACCAATGCCTCCACGACCGATGGCTCGACCTTCATCGGCTATGCGGCAGCCCCGGCCGACAACGCCATCATGGCGGACTCCGGCTACATCACGCTGCTCGGCTCGAACAGCAGCGCCTCCGGCCTGGCGGCGGCCAATCCCAATGCCTACATGACGGCGATTGGCTCCGGCGCGTCCGTCACCACGATCAACACCATCACGCTGGGCCGCAGGACCGACAAGACCGTCATCGGCGCCACCGGCGACGATGGCACCGCCTACAATTTGCAGGTCAGCGGCGGCATCAAGGCGCGCAGCGGCGGTGTCAACATCGCCGCTGGCGACCTGGTGCTGGGCAGCAGCAATGTCTCCGGCACGCTGGCGGCGCGCCCTGCCTTCGGCGTCGCCAACCGCATCTACATTGCCACCGACACCAATGAAATCTATCGCGATACCGGTGCGGCGTGGATCAGGATCGCGCGCGGCACCGGCGCGACCTCCTCGCTCAATTCCCTGACGGCGCTGACGGCCAACAACACGCTGGCCAATGGCGCGTTCGGGCAAAACTGGAACTGGACCCTGACCGGCAACAGCACCGCCTTCGGCATCGGCGAAACGGCCGCCTCCAGCGGTGGCAGCGGCACGCAATACCTGTTGAAGGTCACGACGCTGGCGGGCTCCACCGCGATCCCGCTGAGCGTGTCGACGCGCGGCACCGAAGCGTTCCGGATCGATTCGGTCAATCCCCAACTTGTCGCCCACGCCGGCACGCTCGCCGCCCCCAGCTATGCGTTCAATGGCAATCAGGGCACCGGGTTCTACTTACCTGCCAGCGGCCAACTGGGCGCCGCTGTCGGCGGCGTGCGCAGCCTGTGGCTCAGCAGCGGCAGTGCCGCGCTCGGCGTCGGCGCGCTGGCGGCAGATGCCAGCGGCAACGCGACCGCATTCGGCACCCAGGCGCTGGCGGCCAACACCAGCGGCTTTCGCAATACCGCGCTGGGTTATCAAGCGATGCAATCCAATAGCGATGGCTATGACAACCTGGCCGCCGGTGACAAGGCACTCAAGGCCAATACCAGCGGCTTCCAGAACGCCGCGCTCGGCAGCAATGCCCTGGTCAGCAACACGCTGGGCTACGACAACGCAGCGCTGGGCTTCAGTGCACAGCAGAACGGCACGACCGGTTACCAGAATGTCGCGCTGGGCAGCAAAGCGATGCAATTCGTCGGCGACGGCCATGACAACCTCGCCAGCGGTTTTCAGGCGCTGATCAACAACACCTCCGGCTATCAGAATGTCGCCATTGGCAGCAAGGCTGGCGTCACCGTGACCAACCCGATTGTTGGCAGCAACATGACCCTGGTGGGCTACAACAGCGGCATCGCCGACACCGCCGCGATGGCCGGCTCCGGCCAGATCACGCTGATCGGCGCGGGCGCCAGCGCCTCCGGACTCGGGGCGACCAACGTCAACGCCTACATGACCGCGCTAGGCGCCGGCGCGGCGGTGACCTCGATCAATACCGTGGTGCTGGGCCGCACCACCGACAACGTCGCCATCGGCCAGACCAGCGCCGGCGCGTATCAGCTCACCGTCAATGGCACTGCGGGCGGCACCTCGGCGTATGTGAATGCCTCCGACGCACGCTTCAAGATGCACATCACGCCGGTAGTCAACGCCATCGGCACCATCAAGAGCCTGCAGGGCGTGCATTACGAATTCAACCGCGCCGCGTTCCCGACCCGGAATTTCGAATCCGGCCGGCAGCTCGGCTTCATTGCGCAGCAGATCGAGCCGTTCGTGCCGGAGGTGGTGCGCACCGACCGCGACGGCTACAAGGGCGTGCAGTACTCGCAACTGGTGCCATTGCTGGCCGAGGGCATCAAGGAACAACAGCTGGTGCTGCAACACCTGGTCAAGAAAGACCCTGCCACGCTACTGGTCGATATCAAGACCTTCCAGGCCAGCGATGCGATTTTCGACAACATCAAGGCGACCAATATCAAGGTCGCCGCGCTGGAAGCCGAGACGGCGCGCATCAAAAAACTCGACGCCGATCGCATCGATGCCAAGTCGCTGCGATCGGATGTCATGAAGACCGGCGAGGCTGAGGTGTTCGTCAGTGCCGGCGCCTTCCAGCCGATCTTCATGCCGCAGGACGAGGCGCAGTACATCGTCAATGCCACTGCCGACGACGGCAGCAATGCCTTCGCTTCGGTCGCGCTGATGGCCGGCAAGCTCACCGTCACGCCAATCAGCGGCAAGGGTATCGACGTGACGGCGCTGGGCGCGCAGGTCGGACTGGTCGCGGCCAGCAAGAAAATCAAGGCCACCTGGATACGCATGAGTTGAAGCCACCGCACCCGGCGCGATGCACCGGGTTTTGCAACACGATGTTGAACCGGGACACCGACATGAAACAGACTTCCAACACGACACCACGCCAACGCGCAGGCACGGCAGTGCTGTTGCTCCTGCTGCTGGTGCAGGGCTGCGCCAGTCTGCCCAGGCCGCTGGCGACGCCGCAAGCCGGCATGCTCAAGTCACCCGAGACAAAAACCATCGACGATGGCGGCAACGAGGCACAGCTGGATATCGATGCCGGCTTCGGCTCGGACGACATCTTCCTGTTGCGCCCGATGGTCGACAGCGGCCGCCTGCCCAATGTGCGCGTGCACGGACTCAATGTCACCGAATCCGGCGTCTACGATGCCTTGCGACTGGTCCTGAAGGACACCGACATCGCCCTCAACATCGAGGGCGGCAGTCACGGCAGCGAGCGCTTCGGCACCGTCGCAGCGTTCGATGTCAAGGGCAGCCTGGCCGAGGTGCTCGACAGCCTGTCGGAATCGATCGGCTTTTTCTATGCGTACCGCAAGAACACCCTGCTCATCCAGCAGGAGCAGCAATTCGTGGTCGAGCTGCCACCGGCGCTGTCCGAAGACAATACCGCCGGGCTGGCCAATACCCTGCAGTTCCTCGGCGCCAAGGACCCGTACATCGATCGCCTCAACCGTTGCTGGTGTTCCATGCGAATCGACCGTCGCTGGCGAAGATCGAAAGCTATCTGCAAAAAATTCGCAACACGCGTTCGCTGATCATCTACGACGTGAACATTTTTCAGGTCGACCTGAAGGACAATTCCGATACCGGCATCCAGTGAAACAAACTGGGCTGGGCCGGCACGCCCGGGCAAGCCGCAAAGCCGGCCGCAAGCGCCACCGACACGGCCAGCAGCGCGCCAGCCATTGGCAACGCCGCCAGCGGCACGCTGAGCAGCCTCGGGCTCGGACTGGTGCTGTCGTCGTCGCGTTTTTCGATCGACATGCTGATCAATTTCCTGCAAACGCAAGGCAATGTGAAGGCGATCTCGCGGCCGCGCCTGGCCGTCATTTCCGGTACCCGGGGCAGTTTGCGGGTGGGCCAGTCGACCACCTACGTTTCCAAGGTCGGCACCAATTTTTCCACCTCGGTGAATCAGGTCACCACCGAGACGCGCGACCTGAAAACCGGGCTGGATCTGACGCTGTTCGGCGACTTCAGCGACAACACCGTGTACACCCGGATCGGACTGGCTATCTCGGAAATCGTCAGCCTGAGCAAATTCACCGCGCTCGGCACCGACCTGACCCTGCCGACCACCGCCGACCGCGAGATCAATACCGTGGTCCGGGCCCGGCCGGGCGACATGATTTTATTGGGTGGAATTACGATCGATCGCGATGCGTCGGACGCGCGGCGCGGCCTGAGTCAAAACGGCAGGAGCGACTCGGTCACGCGCTCGGAACTGGTGCTGGCGATGAAGGCCAAGGTGGTGTATTTCCGCGGCAAGGGCTATCAACCCGCGCAGCCGGTGCCGCCCCCGGCCATGCCGCAGACCAGCGTGCCGGCGGAACCCGAGGTCAAGCCCGCCGTGCCGGCTCAGGCCACGGTGGAGGTCCCGCTGCTGGCCCCGGAGCCGTTGACGAGCACGCAACCACAGCGCGCAACCAGTGCAATGGTTGCGGCCCTGAGGGCCGCCCGCGCACGGGCATCGACGGGCACCGATCCGGATGGGCAGCGCAGCAATGTGTACGAGCCCTACGTGCCGCTGGCGGGGCGACTGCAACTGTCTTCGTCGCTACGCCAAGGCAGGGACGCAACCGGCAACGCCGCAGCGCCGAGCGGGCAGGACTGAAGGTCAGTCCAGCTCTTCGAGCCGAATCCGCGTCACGCTGCCGATGACGGTTGGCAGCGCTTCGATGCGCGCGATGGCGGCATCGACCAGCTTTTCCTGGGTCTGGTGCGTGAGCATCACGATGTCGGTCTGGGTTTCGCCTTCGGCCGGTTCCTTTTGCAGCATCGCATCGATCGAGATGTTGGAGTCGGCCAGAATCCGCGTTACCGCCGCCAGCACGCCGAGAATGTCGGCGACATGCATGCGCAGGTAGTAGCTGGTGGTGATTTCGGACATCGGCAGGATCGGCGTATCGGCCATCGCATCCGGCTGGAATGCCAGATGCGGTACGCGATGGCCGGGGTCGGCGGTGGCCAGCCGGGCAATGTCGACCAGATCGGCAATGACCGCCGAGGCAGTCGGTTCGGCGCCGGCGCCCTTGCCGTAATACAGCGTGGCGCCGACCGCATCGCCATGCACCAGCACCGCGTTCATCGCGCCCTCGACATTGGCGATCAGGCGCTTGGCCGGAATCAGGGTCGGGTGCACGCGCAACTCGATGCCATTGGGGGTGCGCTTGGTAATGCCGAGCAGCTTGATGCGGTAGCCCAGTTGTTCGGCGTAGCGGATATCGGTCGCTTCCAGTTTGGTGATGCCCTCGACGTGGGCCTTGGCGAACTGGACCGGAATCCCGAACGCAATCGCCGCCATCAGGGTTGCCTTGTGCGCGGCATCGACGCCTTCGATGTCGAACGTCGGGTCGGCTTCAGCGTACCCGAGCCGTTGCGCTTCTTTCAGCACGGTGTCGAAATCCAGTCCCTTGTCGCGCATTTCGGACAAAATGAAATTGGTGGTGCCGTTGATGATCCCGGCGATCCACTGGATGCGGTTGGCAGTCAGGCCCTCCCGCAGCGCCTTGATGATCGGGATACCGCCGGCGACCGCGGCTTCGAACGCGACGATCACGCCCTTCTCCTGCGCGGCCGCAAAAATTTCATTGCCGTGCAAGGCCAGCAGCGCCTTGTTGGCCGTCACAACGTGCTTGCCGTTGGCGATGGCTTTCATCACGAGGTCGCGCGCGATGCCGTAGCCACCGATGAGTTCGATGACGATATCGATATCGGGATGGGACACCACCAGATTGGCGTCGCTGACGACCTCGCATTCGCCGTTCGTGAGTGCGCGGGCGCGCTCGACATCCAGGTCGGCGACCATGGCGATTTCAATGCTGCGACCGGCGCGGCGGGTAATTTCTTCCTGATTGCGCTTCAGAACATTGAAGGTACCGGCACCGACGGTGCCGATTCCTAACAGACCAACTTTGATAGGTTTCATGGATGAGAATTCGTGAGTCGGACTACAAATGAAATTACGCGGTGCCGTGCCGTTTCCGATAGCCGTCGAGGAAGCGGGCAATGCGTCCCATCGATTCGGCCAGGTCATCCGAGTTCGGCAGGAACACGACGCGGAAATGGTCAGGCGTAAAGCAGTTGAAGCCGGTACCCTGCACGATCAGTACACGCTCTTCGGCCAGCAACTGGTAAGCAAAATCCTGATCATTGGTAATCGGGTACATCACCGGATCAAGACGGGGAAACATGTACAGCGCCGATTTCGGCTTGACGCAGGTGACGCCCGGAATATCGGTCAGCATCTTGTGCGCGATATCGCGCTGACGCAGCAGCCGACCGCCCGGGCCGACCAGATCGTTGATGCTCTGATAGCCACCCAGCGCCGTCTGGATCGCGTATTGCCCGGGCGCATTGGCGCACAGCCGCATCGAAGTCAGCATGTTGAGGCCTTCGATGTAATCGCGCGCGTGTTTCTTTTCGCCCGAGACCACCATCCAGCCGGCCCGGTAACCGCACGAGCGGTAATTCTTGGACAGTCCGTTGAAGGTGATGAACAGCACATCATCGGCCAGCGATGCCATCGACGTATGCCTGGCGCCGTCGTACAGCACCTTGTCGTAGATCTCGTCGGCGAACACGATCAGCTGATGCTGGCGCGCCAGTTCGACGATCTGCAGCAGCAGCGCGTCCGGATACAGCGCCCCGGTCGGGTTGTTCGGATTGATGACGACGATGGCGCGGGTATTGGCGTTGATCTTGCTCTTGATGTCGGCGATGTCCGGGCACCAGTCGGCCTGTTCGTCGCACACGTAATGCACCGGCGTGCCGCCCGACAAGCTGACCGCGGCGGTCCACAGCGGATAATCCGGCGCCGGCACCAGCACTTCATCACCGCTGTTGAGCAGTGCATTCATGCTCATCACGATCAGCTCGGAGGCGCCATTGCCGAGGTAGACATCCTCGATGGTGACCCCGGCGATGCGCTTTTCCTGGGTGTAATGCATGATCGCCTTGCGCGGCGCGAACAAGCCTTTGGAATCGGTGTAGCCGGACGCGTTCTGCATGTTGCGAATCATGTCCTGCACGATCTCGTCGGGCGCATCGAAACCGAACGCAGCGAGATTGCCGATGTTGAGCTTGATGATCTTGTGGCCTTCATCTTCCATCTGCTTGGCTTTTTCAAGCACTGGCCCGCGGATGTCGTAGCACACGTCTGCCAGTTTCCTGGACTTTTGAATCGGTCGCACGATGGCGTCCCTTCTGTTGATGCGGCGAGTGAGAAAGCGAATGAGGCGGTCCATGTTGCACCGCGAAAAAACCTATTTTGCCGAAAGCGCCTTCATTTATCAATCGTTAACATGGGAGTGCCGCTACAATGCTTCTTTTGTCGAACCATAACGTGACACACGTCCGGGCCGCATGAAGCTGCATCACACCACAACCCAACAGTACCAAACCGTCACCGCCTACGATACCGATGGCGTCGAAATCAACCTCAAGCGCTTCAGCCGCAGCCTGTTCATGCTGCCGGAAGTCGCGCCGGTCGACTGGCCGGTGGCGTCGTTCGAGACGCTTGCCGCCGACGATTTCGCGTCGCTCGACGCGCAGCGCCCGGACGTGATCATTCTTGGCACCGGAGCGCGCCAACGTTTTGTCCATCCGCGCCTGATTGCCGCACTTACCGCGCGCCGCATCGGCGTCGAATGCATGGACAACCAGGCCGCCTGCCGCACCTACAACATTCTGATGGCCGAGGGCCGCAAGGTCGCGCTGGCGCTGATTTTCGATGCGCCGTCCGCCTGAGATGCGCGCCATCCTCAATGCCCGCGTACTGTTCTGGATCGGCCTGGTCACGTTTTGCGTGGTGTGGTTTTATGGCCTCGGCGCCCGCGTGCTGGTGCCGACCGACGAAGGCCGCTATGCCGAAATGGCGCGCGAAATGGTCGCCACCGGCAACTGGATCACCACCCGCCTGAACGGCATCAAGTACTTTGAAAAACCCCCGCTGCAAGTCTGGATGAATGCGTTGACGTTCGAGCTGTTCGGCCTCGGCGAATGGCAGGCACGCCTGTGGACCGGACTGTGCGGCCTGTTCGGCGTGGCCGCCGTGGCCTTCACCGGCAAACGCCTGTTCGGCCCCAGTGTCGGGCGCAATGCCGCATTGGTGCTGGGCTCCAGCGTGCTGTGGGCGATGCTGGGCCATATCAATACGCTCGACATGGGCCTGTCGGCCATGATGACACTGGCGCTGTGCGCGCTGCTGCTGGCGCAACGCGACGACGCCAGCGCCACCGAACAGCGCAACTGGATGCTGTGGTGCTGGGCCGGCATGGCGCTGGCGGTGATGTCCAAGGGCTTGATCGGCATCGTGCTGCCGGGCGCGGTGCTGTTCATCTACACCTTCGTGGCGCGCGACTGGTCGATCTGGAAACGGTTGCACATCGGCGCCGGGCTGCTGGTGTTTTTCCTGATCACGACGCCGTGGTTCGTGCTGGTGTCCCTGGACAACCCTGAGTTTCCGCACTTTTTCTTCATCCACGAGCACTTGCAGCGCTTTACCAGCAAGATCCACCATCGCGCCGGGCCCCTGTATTACTTCCTGCCGATCCTGCTGCTGGGCATGGTGCCCTGGCTGGGCGTGCTGGTGCAGGGCGTGCTGCAGGGCGTGCGCAATGTGCCGGGTACCTTCCAGCCGAAAAAAATGCTGCTGGTCTGGGCTGGCTTCATCTTTTTCTTTTTCAGCATCTCCAGCTCCAAGCTGCCGTCCTACATCCTGCCGATCTTCCCGGCACTGGCGTTGCTGCTGGCCTGCTATCTCGAACGGGTCTCGCAACGCGTGCTGCTGCTCAACGCAGCCCTGCTGACGGCACTGGGCATCGCCGGACTGGCTTTGCTGCAACGCGTGCCACTGCTGGCAAATACGCCATTCGAGTTGCCGCTGTATCAAGCCTATCTGCCGTGCATTGCCGTTGCGGCAGCCATTGCTGCATGCGGCGGCGCGTTTGCCATGTTGCTCACGCGTCGTCACACCACCGCGGCGATCGCCGTGACCGCCTTTGCCGGCTTCCTCGCCGGTCAGTGCCTGATGCTCGGCCACGATCCGCTGGGTCGCTATGCCGCCGGCTACGCGCTGGTCGCCGCGGTCAAGGCCGAACTGACCCCGCAGACGCGGATGTATGCGGTCCAGCGTTATGAGCAGTCGTTGCCGTTTTACCTGCAGCGCACCACCAAGCTGGTGGCGCATGCCGACGAACTGGAATTCGGCCTGCAGCAGCAACCGGAACTGTGGATTCCCGAACTGGACGACTTCGTCACGCAATGGCGCGCCGAGCCCGGCAAGGCCATTGCCATCATTCGCCCCGATGTCTACCTCGACCTGCAACAGCTCGGCTTGCCGATGCGGGTCATTGGCGCCGATCCGCGCCGGGTGATCGTCACCAACCAACTCCAGCCCTGATCGCCCCCTCATGAATGCATCGACCTTCGCTTTTATCCTGACCGGCATCTGCCTCAATGCCGTCGCCCAGTTGCTGCTCAAGGCCGGCACCAATGCGGTCGGCGCCATTCACCTGACTGCCGAGAACTGGTTCGGCACCGGCATCAAGCTGGCCACCCAGCTACCGATCCTTGGCGGACTGACCTGTTATGTGGTGTCGGTGCTGGTCTGGATCGTCGGCCTGTCGCGCGTCGACGTCACCATTGCCTATCCGATGCTGTCGATTGGCTACATCATCAATGCGATCGGCGCGTGGTATTTTCTGGGTGAAATCATTTCGACCCAGCGCATCCTTGGCATCGGCGTCATCATCGTCGGTGTCATCCTGCTGGCGCGCAGCTAATCGTTCGCCCTCCTACAACCCAATCGAACTCCCGCCATGACCCTGCCCTTCCTGCCCTTTTCCAAACCGACCATCGATGAAGCCACCATTGCCGCTGTCGGCGACGTGCTGCGCTCCGGCTGGATCACCAGCGGACCAAAGGTGCTGGCATTCGAGGACATGCTGTCGGAATACTTCGGCGGCCGCCCGGTGCGCACCTTCAATTCCGGCACCTGCACGATGGAGATCGCGCTGCGCATCGCCGGCATCGGGGTCGGCGACGAAGTCATCACGACGCCGATTTCGTGGGTCGCCACCGCCAATGTGATCATCGAGGTCGGTGCCACGCCGGTGTTTGCCGACATCGACCCGGTCACCCGCAATATCGACCTCGACAAGCTGGAAGCCGCGATCACGCCGCGCACCAAGGCGATCATTCCGGTCTATCTGTCCGGCCTGCCGGTCGACATGGAACGTCTGTATGCGATTGCCAACAAGTACGACCTGCGCGTGGTCGAGGACGCCGCCCAGGCGCTCGGCTCAAGCTGGCACGGCAAACGCATCGGCGCCTTTGGCGACATGGTGTCGTTCAGCTTCCAGGCCAACAAGAACATCACCACCTCGGAAGGTGGTTGCCTGGTGCTCAACAATGCCGACGAAGCGCGCGTGGCTGAAAAATATCGCCTGCAAGGCGTCACCCGCAGCGGCTTCGACGGCCTCGATGTCGACGTGCTGGGCGGCAAATTCAACATGACCGATGTCGCCGCCACGATCGGACTGGGCCAGTTCGTCCACCTCGACACCATCACCGCGACCCGGCGCAGACTGGCCAAACACTATTTCGCCCAGTTCGGCGCCGACTTCGAAGCCAGCACCGGCGCGCAACTGCCGGTGGCCGATCTTGAAAATTCGAACTGGCACATGTTCCAGCTGGTGCTGCCCGAACGCATCACGCGCGCGCACTTCATGGAACAAATGATGGCGCGCCAGATTGGCATCGGCTATCACTATCCGTCGATTCACCTGTTGAGCCTGTACCGCGCCCGCGGCTTCACCGAGGGCATGTTCCCGGTCGCCGAGCGGGTTGGTCGTCGCATTGTTTCGTTGCCGATGTTCTCCACCATGAACGAAAGCGATGTCGAACGCGCGGTCGACGCAGTAAAATCCGTCCTTCAATAATTTTACGGCTGCCGATGAAACCCCAACTCTCCGTCGTCATTCCGATTTATAACGAAGAAGCTGGCCTGGCCAAGCTGTTCGGACGGCTGTACCCGGCCCTCGACGCGCTCGGCTACAGCTATGAAGTCGTGTTCGTCAACGACGGCAGCCGCGACGCCTCTACGATGATCCTGGCCGACCAGTTCCGGCTGCGGCCGGATGTCACGCGCGTGGTGCTTTTCAATGGCAACTATGGCCAGCATATGGCGATACTGGCCGGTTTCCAGGCCACCCGCGGCGACATTACCGTGACCCTCGACGCCGACCTGCAAAATCCGCCGGAAGAGATTGGCCATCTGGTCGCCAAGATGCGCGAAGGCTTTGATTACGTCGGCTCGATCCGGCGCGACCGCCAGGATTCGGTGTTCCGCACCTACGCATCGCGCGCCATGAACCGCCTGCGCGAGCGCATCACCCATATCAAGATGACCGACCAGGGCAACATGCTGCGCGCCTACGGACGCAATGTGATCGACCTGATCAATCAGTGCAGCGAGGTCAACACGTTCGTGCCGGCGCTGGCCTACACCTTTGCGCGCAAGCCGACCGAGATCATCGTCGAGCATGAAGAACGCTCGGCCGGCGAATCCAAGTACTCGCTGTACAGCCTGATCCGGCTGAACTTCGACCTGATCACCGGCTTTTCGCTGATGCCGCTGCAATTCTTTTCACTCTTCGGGATCGGCCTGTCGATCCTGTCGGCGGCGTTGTTCGCGATCCTGCTGGCGCGACGCTTCCTGTTCGGCGCCGAGGTCGAGGGCGTGTTCACCCTGTTTGCCATCGTCTTCTTCATGATCGGCGTCGTGCTGTTCGGTATCGGCCTGGTGGGCGAATACGTCGGCCGGATTTACCAGCAGGTGCGCGGTCGCCCGCGCTATGTGATCCAGGCCGTGTTGCAGGAGGCCGCCGAACAGCCGGCGCCCTCCATCAGCAGCACACTGGAGCTGTAACCCGTGCGCGCCGTCGTATTCGCCTATCATAATGTCGGCGTGCGCTGCATCCAGGTGCTGCTGGCGCGCGGCGTCGACATCGCACTGGTGGTGACGCATCAGGACAATCCGGCCGAAACCATCTGGTTCGACTCGGTCGCCGCGCTGTGCGCCGAGCATGGCATCGCGGTAACCACGCCGGAAGATCCTGCCAGTGCGGAGCTCGATCAACAAGTGCGCGCCATTGCGCCGGATTTCATCTTCAGCTTTTACTATCGCCACATGCTGCCAGTGGGGTTGCTGGCGCATGCGCGCGTCGGCGCCTTCAACATGCACGGCTCGCTGCTGCCCAAATACCGCGGACGGGTACCGATCAACTGGGCGGTGCTGCACGGCGAGCAGGTCACCGGCGCGACGCTGCACGAGATGCTGGCCAAGCCCGATGCCGGCGCGATCATTGCCCAGACCAGCGTGCCGATCCTGCCCGACGACACCGCGTTTCAGGTGTTCGGCAAAGTGGTGGTGGCCGCCGAGCAGACCTTGTGGAACGTGTTGCCGGAGATGCTGGCCGGCCGCATCCCGCGCTTGCCGAACGACTTGAGCAAAGGCAGTTACTTCGGCGGGCGCAAGGCCGAAGATGGCCGCATCGACTGGCAGCAGCCGGCGCAAGCCATCTACAACCTCCATCGTGCGGTGGCGCCGCCCTATCCGGGTGCGTTCACCGTGCTCGGCGCGACGACTTACGTGATTGGCGCGGCCCGCATGGCGCGCCGGACCTTCGCCGATTTGCCTGCGGGACTGGCAGTAGTGGATAATTCGATATTTGGCGTCGGCAACGATGGCCAGGCGATAGCAATCCGGACACTTACCGCCAATGGCAACACCGTCACACCGGAACAATTGCAGCAAGCACTGATCGACAACCCGCATTAATCCGCCACCCTGTTTTGGCCGGCGGCCAGCTCCCCAACGAAAGCACAGCTCATGAAAAAAGTCCTCATCCTCGGCGTCAACGGCTTCATCGGTCATCACCTGTCCAAACGCATTCTCGAAACCACCGACTGGCACGTGTATGGCATGGACATGATGACGGACCGCATCACTGACATCCTCGACAATCCCGAATACAAGTCGCGCATGCATTTCTTTGAAGGCGACATCACCATCAACAAGGAATGGGTCGAGTATCACGTCAAGAAGTGCGACGTGATCCTGCCGCTGGTGGCGATCGCCACGCCGTCGACCTACGTCAAGGAACCGCTGCGGGTGTTCGAGCTGGATTTCGAAGCCAACCTGCCGATCGTGCGTTCGGCCGCCAAGTACGGCAAGCACCTGGTGTTCCCGTCCACCTCCGAAGTCTATGGCATGTGCCATGACGAGCAATTCGATCCGGAAGAATCCGAATTGATCTGCGGCCCGATCAACAAGCCACGCTGGATCTATTCGTGCGCCAAGCAGCTGATGGATCGGGTGATCTGGGGCTACGGCATGGAAGGCCTGAACTTCACGCTGTTCCGTCCGTTCAACTGGATCGGCGCCGGCCTCGATTCGATCCATACCGCCAAGGAAGGCAGCTCGCGCGTGGTGACCCAGTTCTTCGGCCATATCGTGCGCGGCGAAAACATCTCGCTGGTCGACGGCGGCCAGCAAAAGCGCGCCTTCACGTATATCGACGACGGTATCGATGCGCTGATCAAGATCATCGCCAACAAGGATGGCATTGCCACCGGCAAGATCTACAACATCGGCAATCCGGTCAACAATTATTCGATCCGCGATCTGGCCGGCATGATGCTGACGCTGGCGGCCGACTATCCCGAATACGCCGACACCGCCAAGAAAGTGCAGCTGGTCGAAACCACCTCGGCGACGTACTACGGCAAGGGCTACCAGGACGTGCAGAACCGGGTGCCGAAAATCACCAACACCTGCACCGAACTCGACTGGAATCCGACCACCTCGATGGCTGACACGCTGCGCAACATCTTCGACGCCTACCGCGGCCAGGTGGCCGAAGCCCGCGCGTTGATGGATTGATGCCCAAGCTCGTTCTCAAGATCGACGTCGACACCTTTCGCGGGACACGCGAGGGGGTGCCGAATCTGGCGCGCAACCTGGCGCAGCATCAGGCCAACGCCACCTTCCTGTTTTCGCTCGGGCCGGATCACACCGGCTGGGCGTTGCGGCGGGCGTTTCGGCCCGGTTTTTTCCAAAAGGTGTCGCGCACTTCGGTGGTCGAACACTATGGCCTGAAGACCCTGATGTACGGTGTCTTGCTACCGGCGCCGGATATCGGCAAGGAATGCGCGGCCGAACTGCGCGCGGTGCGCGACGACGGCTTCGAATGCGGCATCCACACCTGGGATCATGTGGTCTGGCAAGACAACGTGCGCGGGCAGGAAGCAGCATGGACGCAGGCGCAGATGCAGCAGTCGTTCGATCGCTTCAGCGACATCTTCGGTGCCGCTCCCCACACCCACGGCGCGGCCGGCTGGCAAATGAATCCGCATGCGTTTGCCCAGCTGGACCGCTTCGGAATCGCCTACGCCTCCGACGAACGCGCCCAGCTCAACGACGACGGCAGCCTGACCGATCCGGCCAGCGGGCCGCACCGGTTGAGCGCGTTCGGCGCGACCCTGAACTGCATCCAGATGCCGACCACGCTGCCGACGCTGGATGAATTGTTGGGCCGCACCATCGACGGCACGGTCATCACGCCGTCAAATATCGCCGCTACGCTGCTGAAGTTGACCGAGAGTCCGCGCGATCATGTGTATACCTTGCATGCCGAGCTTGAAGGGCAAAAACTTGCCCCCATCTTCGAACAGCTGCTGGCTGGCTGGCGCGCGCAAGGGTACCAACTGTCTTCGATGGCGCAATACCACGACGCAATCGGTCAGCGCGAATTACCGGTCAATCCGATCCAATGGGGCACGCTGCCCGGCCGGTCAGGTGACCTGCTGGTGCATACAAAACAGTAAAAACATTCTTGACCAGGAGATCTACGTGGCTGACAGCCCCTCTGCATTGAACATGATTGTCCCCGACTTCTCCGCGCCGATCACCGGCGCCACGCCTTTCAAGTTGTCGGATCACCTCGGCAAGAAGGTCATCCTGTTTTTTTATCCGAAGGACAATACGCCTGGCTGCACCGCAGAGAGCCTGCGCTTTCGCGACCTGTACCCCGAATTCGAGCAGGCCAATGCGATCGTGTTCGGCATCAGCCGCGACAGCCTGCGCTCGCACGAAGGCTTCAAGGCCAAGCTGGGCATGCCGTTCGAGCTCATCTCCGATCCGGACGAGACGGTTTGCCTGATGTTCAACGTGATGAAAATGAAGAACATGTATGGCAAGCAGGTGCGCGGGATCGAACGCACCACCTTTGTGATTGACGCTTCAGGCCGATTGGTGAAAGAATGGCGTGGAGTGAAAGTGCCTGGTCACGTTGATGATGTCCTGGAATTTGTGAAGGCTCTTGCCTAAGTCGTCAGCCATTGAATTCATCCTCCTATCTTTCTGGAAAGCCGTTTCTGGTCAGGGCAGTTGCCCCGGCCACAAACGGCTTTCTGCACTTTGTTCAACCCTCTTGCAGTACTGTTGTTGCCACTGTTCGACCCCGTTCGTCATGGTGCAAATCATGGCATGACTCCACTGTTACCAGATCGAGGTCCTGATGCCCCTGCCAAAAATTCCGACCAAACCTGCCGCCTTGCTGTCACCGATCGATTACCCGAAGGCAGACAAGAGCAAGATCGTGAAATCGTACGTGACGCCGGTTGTCGCTGCGGTTGCATCCACCCCTGCAATCCTGGAGGCCGCCGCCCTGCCCGTCGCGCGCGCCCCTGTTACCGACACACCCGCCCGCATCCGCGAAGTCAAGGCCGCCAAACCGGCCGTGGTCAAACCGAAATCGGCGGTCAGCCGGCTGGCCGACAAAGGCGGTCAAACCAAACTGTTCGTACTTGATACCAATGTCCTGATGCACGATCCAAGCTCGCTGTTCCGCTTCGAGGAACACGACGTGTATCTGCCAATGATGACCCTCGAGGAGCTCGACGACCACAAGAAGGGCATGTCCGAAGTCGCGCGCAACGCGCGGCAGGTGTCGCGTTCGCTCGACGCGCTGGTCGGCGATATGGCCGACGGCAACATCGAAAACGGCATCCCGCTCGCCAAACTGGGCAACAAGGATGCCAAGGGCCGGTTGTTCTTCCAGACCAAACTGACGCACATGGCGTTGCCCGAGGGCCTGCCGGTCGGCAAGGCGGACAACCAGATCCTGGGCGTGGTGCGCGCACTGGAGACGCAATACCCGGGCCGCGCCATCGTGCTGGTGTCGAAAGACATCAACATGCGCATCAAGGCGCGCGCGATGGGATTGCCGGCCGAGGAATACTTCAACGACCATGTGCTGGAAGACACCGACCTGCTCTACTCCGGCATCCTGCAATTGCCGGATGACTTTTGGAACAAGCATGGCAAGGGCATCGAGTCGTGGCAGGAAAACAAGAACGGCACCGGCTACACCTTCTATCGCCTGACCGGGCCGACGGTGGCGCAGATGCTGGTCAACCAGTTCGTGTATCTGGAGCCCAAAAACGGCGAACCGATGTTCTATGGCCAGGTGCGCCAGATCAACGGCAAGACCGCGGTGCTGCAAACCTTGCGCGATTACGGCCACACCAAGAGCAATGTCTGGGGCATCACGGCCAAGAACCGCGAACAGAATTTCGCGCTCAATCTGCTGATGAATCCAGAATGCGATTTCGTCACGCTGCTCGGCCAGGCCGGTACCGGCAAGACGCTGCTGGCGCTGGCGGCCGGGCTGGCGCAGGTGCTGGAAACCAAGATCTACAACGAAATCATCGTCACCCGCGTGACCGTGCCGGTCGGTGAAGACATTGGTTTCCTGCCCGGCACCGAGGAAGAAAAAATGTCGCCATGGATGGGCGCCTTCGACGACAACCTGGAAGTGTTGAACAAGTCCGATTCGGATGCCGGCGAATGGGGCCGGGCCGCAACGCAGGATCTGATCCGCTCGCGCATCAAGATCAAGTCACTCAACTTCATGCGTGGCCGCACCTTCGTCAACAAGTTCCTGATCGTCGATGAAGCGCAGAATCTGACGCCGAAACAGATCAAGACACTGGTCACGCGCGCCGGTCCGGGCACCAAGATCATCTGCCTCGGCAACATCGCGCAGATCGATACGCCGTATCTGACCGAAGGATCGAGCGGCCTGACCTATGTGGTGGATCGCTTCAAGGGCTGGGCCCACAGCGGCCATGTCACGCTGGCGCGCGGCGAACGCTCGCGTCTGGCCGACCATGCGAGCGAAGTGCTGTAAGCAGACCGGACGCTGTTGCAGCAATCCAAGGCGGCATTCGCAGCGAGCGAATGCCGCTTTTTTTTGATCGCCCCGATCGCGCTGCAGCGCCGGCTTCTCGGTTAGTATCATTGCAATGCGACCATGTCTGCCCAGGATGCGACCATCCTCGTCAAGCTGCCTGAAGTCGCCCCGTCGCGCCACCGAACGAGAGAAAAAATGAACGTCCTGATCGTTGATGACAATGAAATGACCCGCACCATCCTGCGCAGCATTCTGGTGGCCGAGCGCCACGAGGTCGTCGCCGATGTCGGCACCGCCCAGCTCGGCCTGGCCGCCGCACTGGAACGCCGCCCCGCCATGATCTGCCTCGATATCGAGCTGCCCGACCGCAGCGGCGTTGAGGTCTTGCGCGATCTGCTCGTCCAGTGCCCGGATGCCGCCGTGCTGATGATCAGCGGCCGCCAGGACATCGAGACCATCAAGACCTGCATGGAGATGGGTGCGGCGGGATATATCCTCAAGCCGTTCAATGCCGAGGCGGTGCTGCAGGGGGTGGACGCCGCGCTGAAACGCAATGCGCAGCGGCTGGAAAAGCGCGCGGGGCCGCCGGCCTCCGTTTAGGCGAGGGCTTGCGGGGTGTTTGTTCCGTGTTGCTAGCGGGATTTGGCACGCGTGCGACGGGCGGGTTCCGGCCAAAGGCAGCCTTAAAGTTTGGTGAGGGTGGCCTTACTGGACGTCCAGCATTTTTCCTTGGAAAAGCCTTTATGACACACAGCATTGAACGATACGGATACTGGGCGATGCAATGGTCCACGGCGTGGGATCCTTCCCTTTCTGATCTACTTCAAGTTGCCCCTGAACTGGTGCTGGGAAAACGTGTTGCGATTACATCGTGCGACAGTGGTCCCTATACACTAACTGTGGACGAGCTGACGGCCGGCTGGCGTCTTGCCGAAACAGTTGCGATTAGCAAAGAGATTACTGAAGCCGCAGAGTTGCCAGCGCCTGGGTTCGATGAATGGTATGTTTTTGATGTTGTCCCGAGCCTTGTCCCGACACGCAATTATGTGAACTGCTACAGCTTTTCACCCCTTAGTGAATGCGATACGACCGAGTTGTTTTGGGAGCAAATTCGGATGACTCAGCCCCTTCATGTACTCGGGGCCGGTACACCGCACATGTTCTTCGTGACCCGTGACCGTGACAGTTTTGAGCGTGTAAAAAAACTTGAGCATACATGCACAGCCCGAAGGAAATTCGCTGACTGAGTAACCTGTTTCGTCCGCTTCGCGCCCTGAGGTAGTCCGTCAAATCTTTTCGCGATTTTTGAGTATTGTTTTTTGCACGAACGGCTGGCAATACATGTAGCGACGACACTCACTAACTCGATCCAACAGGTGCGTGGAAATCAAAACGGATTTGCGTGGTTTGTCGGTGCTGTTAAAACTCGACGTATAAAAATTTATTGGGTAAGACAAAAACCAGAGTGCACCTCCGCTCGGAGTCAGCTTTCCATGCTATCTTGCAATATTCATTATTAAATTGACATTGTCCAATGGATATCAAGTTAGGGTGCTCTATAGCACGTCATGCAATGCCCAGCCGAACCTTTCTTCGCCTTCAAACCAGGCGTTTCCACGCATTGAGAATTCTGCTGGTCGCCCTTCTGGCCCACTGCCTGGCCTTGGCTTCAATTAGCGCACATGCTGAAGAGAACGGCCTCCTGCTCATCGACGTACAGGTACAAATCGTCGACAGCATCGATCGCGACCCTGGCGACATCGGGGGTGGAACGACCGATGGCTTCTGGGTAAGAAACCTCAACACGGACACAACCTATGGGGGAATGGTGCTCGGCAATACGATGGTCATGCTCGAGGTTCCTGAGGGTATCTACTGCCTCGACTCCGCGTCGGCCGGCGGACACAACATCCGCCTGAATCTTTGCACAGAACCCTATTTCCGGGTCGTTCCGGGACGGCTCAACAACGCCGGTCGGTGGCGCATCGGATTCAGGGTGCGCACCTCCGAAATGCGGCGGTATGGAAGCCTTGAAGATCTGCCGGGCGTACTCGCCAGCGCGCGGCGCGAGTTCCCGGAACGGTTCAATCCACCCAAGTGAACCGTGACATTTGACGGTGAGGACAGTCACTCCGATGAGCAGAAACGCGCGGGCTGGCAGACCGTCGTGGACGACTTCGCAGGTCATGTTGCCCCGCGCGGACCTCAAGCGTAGCCATTTGGGTTGCGAGCTCCGGTGCGGACTGACCCTTCCATCCGGAGGAGCACCCAAGGGCTACTCCCGACGGCCGTCACGCATGTCAATCGTTAGACCCCAGGTTCCGCATGTACAACGTCCTCTTCATCTGCGGTAAAAACAAGTGGCGTAGTCCCACCGCTGAGCAAATTTTCTCAGCGCATCCTGGTATTGAATGCGCCTCGGCCGGGCTGAGTCACGATGCAGAGGTTCCTGTATCGACGGAGCTTGTCGAGTGGGCGGACCTCATCTTCGTCATGGAGAAGAAGCAAAAGTCCAAATTGTCGGAGCAGTTCAAGGCGCATCTGAAAGGGACGCGGGTTGTGTGCCTCAACATTCCAGACAACTACAAGTTCATGGAACCTGCGTTGGTCAAGCTGCTTGAGAGCAAGGTCGCACCGTTTCTTCCGGCACTTGATCGCTCCCAAGAATAACGGGTTGCTACAGGCGCAAACGGCCGAACCATTCACTCAAGATAAAGCACGCATCTCATCCCAAACATTGGGCGCCACAGGGATTGCGAGTGCCAAGTCTGCAAAGCAATCATTGATCCGAGCTTCGCCATGCGTATGGCAGCGTTGCTGATATCCGCAAAATACTCGCTCGCCTTCAGGGGCTCCCCAAGTCCGATGGGAAAGCAGGCCCGTGGTTCACACTGTGCGTGTATTCCTTAAGGCGCAAACGCAGCGGACATTCCGGGCGCAGCGTGATATTGAAAGCCGGCCGGGGCGCCACCATCCCGTCGGGAACGCTCACCGTGAAGCGCTGCAACAGCATTGCCGCGATGACCGTCATCTCCGTCGTTGCCAGGTGCTGGCCCAGGCAAACTCGGGGGCCTGTGCCGAATGGCATGAAGGACCCACGCGGCAAGTCCGGCGCGCCACAGTCGAAGCGCTCGGGGCGAAACGCAGTCGGGTCCGGAAACCAGCGCGCATCGTGCTGCATTAACTGTAGCGGCACCATGAACATCGTTCCAGCGGGAAGCTGCCAGCCGCCCAGCGTAATCGCCTGCGTGGAGCGGCGCGACAACAGGACCGGCGCGGCGGGATACAGGCGCAGTGTTTCTTGCAGCGTAGTGGCGAGGTAGGCAAGCGCGGGAAGATCCTGCGCGGTGGGCAGCCGGCCTTGCAATACCGTCTCCACCTCGCGCCGCGCCAGCTCCTGCGCCTGCGGGTTTGCCGCCATGCACCAGGCCCACCAGGTCAGCGTTGCCGCCGTCGTCTCGTGGCCGGCCAGGAAAGCAGTCATGCATTCGTCGTGCACGGCCTTCAGTGGCCAAGCCGCCGGATCGTCGCGGTGCAGAACCAGCAGCCGGCTGAGCAGGTCTTCCGGCCATGCATCGGGCGCCAGCGCCAGCCTTTTCTCGACGTGTCCGCTGATCAGGCGCTTGAGCAAGGCGATGCCTCGCCGCTTGGCGCGTTTCCACGGCATCCAGTCGGGCAAACTTGCCGGCCAGTACATCTCGGCATTGGCGGCTTTGGCCGTGTCGTTCAGCGCAACTTCCGCGGCGCGCGCGTCCTCGTCAATCTCACTGGAAAACATCATGCGCAAGATGACGTCCATCGCGAGTGAGGTAAGCGCGCTTTCAACAGGCCAGTCCGCCCCGCCGCTGGGCCAGCGTGCAAACGTCTTCGCGGCAGCACCCGCGATAGCCGGAACGAAGGCTTGCACCGCCTTGGGTGAAAAACCTGGCTGCAAGGCGGAGCGCTTGGCGCGCCACACCTCCCCCTCGGCGGTGAGAACGCTGTGCCCGTGCAGCTGCGAGAAGACGCTGATGCCGCGCTCCCAGCGGCGCAATTCCAGGTGATGACCGACCAACAGATCGCGCACCAGTTGCGGGTCGCTCACCACAATCTGGTGTTCCGGCCACATGCGCAAATGGACCACGTCGCCGTAGGCCTGGCGCCATTCCGCTACCGTGCCCAGCAGGTCGCGGGACATGCTGCGTAGCAGGGTCCAGCCGATCAGTCCGGACGGTGGCCCCGGGGGCCACACCCCCGATGGATGGAGGGAAGGCGCGGCAGCATTTTTGCCGTGCCCGTATGGGCATTGTGGAGGCGAGGTAGTATTCATGACGGCATTGTCGACTGCGGTTGGCGATGTGTATTGAACCGAAACGACATCACCGCTTGCGGGAAGCGGCTTGCTATACTGGCAAGCGATGAGCTCCATTCAACCACCGCTGTCAATGCTGCCGCCAGGCCAGCTGGAGCGTGGCCCGCGCGCCGACGGCCACCGCGCTCCGCATTCATGGCTGCGTCTGCCGCCGCCCGCATTGCAGGGTGCGCTGGTCGCCCTGGTCGGCCGCGATACGCGCTCGCTGGCCTTGACGAGTGCCCAGCGCCTGTCCCACTTTCCCGCGTCACCCCTGGTGGCGATTTCCTGGTATCGCGGCCTTGATGCGGGATTGATTGGGGACAGCGCAACCGGGCCGTCCTGGCGCCCGTTTGCGTCGCCGGTCGTCATCTCGGGCAGCCAGTCGCACCCTACCGCGAGCTGGGCCCCGAGCACGGGCCGGGGCTACATGGCTTGCTTCAACGCGGACGCGGCCCAGGCCCTGTTCGGGTTCGACCTCGCCGCCATTCAGGACCGCTTTGTTCCAGCAGCCGAGCTGCTGGGTGCGCAATGGGCGCCTCTCTGGGATGCACTCCTGGCCAGCGACGATGACGCCCTGCTGCCGGTGCTGGAGAACCATCTCACCGCGCCGTGGCAAGCTTTGCAGGGCAGGACGGGCGCACAGCCATCGCTGCGCCAGATGGGCAGGCATTGGGTCGGACGCCTCGCGTGGAAGGCCCAGCAATGGAGCAGCGTCCACAGTACGCGTCATGTCGAACGGCGCATCAAGTCATTCAGCGGCCGCTCCCTGCGCGAGTGGCAATCACTGGTCCGCACCGAAGATCTGTTCTTCGCCGCGCGCGATCGCTACGAGGCCGGGCAACCGCTGGACTGGGCCGGCCTGGCGCAGTCCGAGGGCTTTGCCGACCAGGCGCACATGAACCGGGTGGCCAAGCGGATTACCGGTTTTTCTCCCGGCGAATTCGCGCTGCGGTTCATCGAGGACGAATCGTTCTGGATGTATCGGCTGTGGGTTTGAACGCGGCTTCGGGAGAAGATATGCTGCCGCCGGCGAACTCCAGCGTCAAGCCTCACGAACCACGACCCATCTGTACAGGAGCCACAATGAAGATCACCGTATCCACCCATGTTGCCGCGCCTGTTGCCGAGGTCTGGCGCGCCTACAATTCGCCCGACGATATCATGATCTGGAACACCGCTTCGCCCGATTGGCATACCACTGCGTCCGCGGTCGATCTGCGCGTGGGCGGCAAGTTCACGTCTCGCATGGAGGCGAAGGACGGTAGTTTCGGGTTCGACTTTGCCGGCGAGTTCACGAAAGTCGTGCCGCAACAACTTCTCGAGTACAGGTTCGGCGAACGTATCGGCCTGGTAGAGTTTTCCGACGGGCCTTCCGGCGTCACCGTCACCGTGACATTCGACGGTGAGGACAGTCACTCCGAAGAGCAGCAACGCGCTGGCTGGCAGGCCATCCTGGACAACTTCGCACGGCATGTTGTCGCGCGCTCGGGTCGGGCGTAGGCAGTTGGTATGCGAACTCCCGAGCGGCCCGGGCTCCCGCCGATGACGACCAACGAAGACTGGGAAGTTCGCCTCGTCCATCTGTGGAAACGCATTGACGAAATGGGCGACACGGAGTTCGTGGGCGCCATGCGACAACTCACGGCTGAACTAGCGGAACGACATCCGGTCGCGTTCTTTGAACTGGGCGCCGCCTACGATTCAACCGGGTCGCCGCACGAGGCAGTCACCCTGTATGAATCAGCACTTGATGCTGGCCTGTCTGGCACGCGCCGGCGCAGGGTTCGGATTCAGATGGCCAGTTCGCTTCGACATCTCGGCAACCCCCAGCAAGCGGCTGACATGCTCATTGAAGAGTTGAAGCAACCGTCTGACGAGTTGGACCAAGCTGTTTCCGCATTCCTGGCCCTGGCGCTCGCAGATCTGGGTCGCGAAAGAGAAGCCTTGTCGATCAGCCTGGCAGCCCTCTCCGGGTATCTCCCGCGCTACAACCGATCGCTCGCGCGCTATGCGGCGGCATTGAATCGTGCGGCATGACCCCACCCTTCGGCGCGCCATCAGGCCCGCCTCAACTCAACTGTAAGGCGTCACAATGCCGACCTTTCTAGCCCTGCTGCGTGGTGTCAATGTTGGCAAGGCCAAGCGCGTTCCGATGGCAGAGTTCCGAGCCCTCTTGGGTGAGCTTGGCTATACCAATGTCGCCACGCTTTTAAGTAGCGGCAATGCCGTGTTCCAGGCAACGAAGGGAACGCCAGCCAAGCATGCGGCTGATATTGCCGACGCGATCGCATCGACGCTGAAGGTCGACGTACCGGTCATCGTCAAGTCGACGAAGGAGCTGTCTGATATCGTGACGGAGAACACGTTGGCACAGGGTGCCCAGGACCATGCACGTCTACTGGTCGCCTTCGTACAGGACCAGCAAGCACTGACAGGGATTGCCGCCATCGAGCCATTGGTGGCACCGTCCGAACGATTTCTAGTGGGTAAAGGTGCGGCCTACCTTGACTGCGTAACGGGTGTCAATTACCGGCATTAAGACGCCACCGATTTGCGGCGTAATGGCGCCACGAGGACCAATCAAATCAGGGGCTCAAACTGGGTGCGAGGATGCGCGATTTTGGGTGATTTTGCAATAGCATTTTTTGCTGTAATCGGGTGTATTTTCAGGGTGCGTTTTTGACGCGGGAAGCGGGAATTGTCGCCGTGTTGCCAAACCAAAGTGGCAGTACAGCGACGAAGGATCAAAGCGCCATGCAGCGGGCTTCGCCGGGGTATGGCGAAGTTCGGCGGTAGGAGCCGGGGCGGTAGCCCTTGCCGGACGGTTTTTTGTCCGGCAACTCCGTAGCCCGCCGAAAGCATGGCGCGTACCGCAGGTAGCGGCATTTAGAAGAACGACATCACGGCACCTTGATCTTGCCTCCCTTCGCGGATGGCGGCGTAAATTTCTCCGGTGCCGGTTTCAGGCTGCGGTAACTCTCTCCATCCAGCACCACCCGATACGCGCCATGGCGCAAGCGGTCCAGCGTGGCCGCGCCGAGCATCTTGTTGGCCGGGAACGCAGCGCCCCATTCCGAGAAGTCGAGGTTGGAGGTCAAGATGGTCGCGGTACGCTCGTAGCGCTCGGCGATGAGGTCATGGAAATCCTCGTCTTCGGGTGAGCGCAGCGGCTTGAGCCCGAAATCGTCAATCACGAGGAGCGCGACTTTCGCCAGATACTGGAAGCGCCGGTCGTAATTCCCCATCGCTTGCGCGGTGCGCAGACTGTTCATGAGTTGCGTTTGCGTGATGAACAGCACGTCATAGCCCTGGCGCGCGGCGGCATGCCCGAGCGCCTGCGCAAGATGGCTCTTGCCGGTGCCGCAAGGGCCGGCAATCAGCACGGCGACTTTCTCCTCAATGAAACGGCAGGTCGCCAGGTCATGGACCGCAGCGCGGTTCAGGCCGGGCAGGCGGTCGAAGTCGAAACCTTCGAGCGTCTTCTGGTTGCGGAAGTTGGCGCGCCGCATGCGCAGGTCGAGCTTCTTCTGATCGCGGCGGGCGACTTCATCGTGGATCAGCAAGCTGAGGAACTCGGTAAATGCCAGCTTGCAGTCGATCGCTTCGCGGTTGCGCGCTTCGAGTGAATCGAGAATGCCAGACAGACGCAATTGTTTAAGCAAAGGGGTAAGTTCAGGAATGGGATGCATGTGGGTTCTCATTGAAGAATGGTTTGCGTGTCGCGGTAGAAGCGGCCGCCTTCGGTATAGGTGCTGGCTAGGGCATCGAAGGCCGCCAGCAGGGTTTGCTGATCGAGTCCTTTCTCCAGAATGCTCTTGACCACCTTGTAGCCGGGCGTGCCGTAGTGGTTGGCGCGCGAACAGGCCGCCTCCAGTCGGGCCGCGCCGTATTTGTTCTTGAGTCGCAGTACGCCTTGGACCGCGCGCATGCGGATCAGAACGGCGTCGCCGAACAGGGCATGCACCAAGGCGTAGCAGGCTGGGCCGATGCGCTCGGCCTCCTTCAGGCACCATTGCGTATCCTGCAGTTGCCAGGCCTGCGCCGCTGCCGGCATATGGTCGTGCACCGTCTTGCGCTCGCCGCGCCGCGTCAGTCGCACGTGGGTGGCGACGCTCTCCTGCTCGCGATACAGCGTCACCATGGTGTCGGAAGCCTTCAACCACAGCGCATGGCCGACCAGCCGGAACGGCACGGAATAATAGTTGTAGTCATACTGGACATGGGCGTCGCGGTGGACCTTGACCTTGGCCCAGGTAGCGAGCTGGGGCGGCACATCAGGCAAGGTGATCAACAGACTTCGTTCGACGTCGGCGAAGCGTTTCAACGGTGCCTCGCGGGTGGTGCCGTGAATGCGATTGCCCGCCTGCGTCATCACCCATTCGTGCAGTTGCCGGTTGGCGTCGGCCAAGTCACGAAACTCGCGCAGCGGCAGGAAACTACCCTTGATGTATTTGACGCCCGATTCGACGATGCCTTTCTTCTGCGGATCGCGCGGTGGACATGGATCGATCTTGAAGCCATATCCTTCGGCGCATTCGCCATAGGCGCGCTGCACTTCCGGCTCGAACACGCAAGCCCGCGTGATGGCGCATTTGGCGTTGTCGATGATCACCCGCGCGACGCTGCCACCGAACCATTCAAAGGCGTGGCGGTGACAGCCGAGCCAAGTAGCGACGGACTGGTCGCGCACGAACTCGGCGTATTGATGGCGCGACCACGCCAGTGTGAGCACGAAGAACCACGTTTTAAATATCTCTCCGGTATGCACGTCGGTGATCGGCGGGCCGGCGCCGAAATCGACCTGGGCCGCCTCCGCCGGTTTGAACGTCAGCCGCATCGGTACATCCGGTACGTCGTCGACGACGAGCTGATGGAGGAATCGATTCACGGCCGAGTAGCTGCCGCTGTAGCCATGATTGCGCATCAGCGTGGCGTGGATGGCCGTGCCTTGAATGCCGGCGGCAAACCAATTGCCGATTTGCGTGCGCCATGGTTCCAGCGTCGAGATGCAGGTGGCGGGCAAGGCCTCCTTGCGCATCAGCGCCGAGGCCAGAACGGTGTCTTCGGGTAGCGCGCTGTCGGGGGCAAGCCAGCCATGCGCGTTCGCTATTTCG
>NZ_JAXCHT010000015.1:0-96501 GCF_035984655.1 Actimicrobium sp. GrIS 1.19
GGAGCTGCTCTGAAGTAGAATTCATGTCGGCAAGGTGGCGTTTGTGTTGATGAGTGTGTTTCTCGATAACTCACATTTTATCAATCACTTACGGCGTTCTTGCCCTTTTTTATGCAAAATTCAGGCTAAGTGCTCGGCACTGTGGGGCAATGATGGCCAAGCGACCCGCACCGAGCTTGAAAATCTGGCCAACGGCATCTCGAATAATGGCGGCAAACCGCTTCCTCAGGAAATCGCCGCAGCGCAAATGCTTCTTACAAATGCGGACGTCATGAAGAAACTGGATGGAAAAAATGATGGTTTCTCGACAGCGGATATGGCGGCTTTGACGAACGACTCGGCGGCGGGCGAATAAAGCACGAATCGCGCTACCGCTTGTGTCGACCTGGTCCGGAGCCCGGGTCGACATTCCTGCGCCAGGAGCGCCAGCATGCAGGCGCTCCTGACTGCCGCGCAGCAACCGGCCGATTGGTCCGTTGGGCCATCCGGCCCACCGGTATAATCAGCCGATGCAAAATCTACTTCACAATCTCAATCCCGAACAACTCGCCGCCGTTACGTTACCCGCCCAATCCGCGCTGATCCTGGCCGGCGCCGGTTCCGGCAAAACCCGCGTCCTGACGACCCGCATCGCCTGGCTGATCCAGACCGGGCAGGTCGCACCGAACGGCATCCTGGCCGTCACGTTCACCAACAAGGCCGCCAAGGAAATGACGCTGCGGCTGTCGGCGATGATGCCGATCAGCACGCGCGGCATGTGGATCGGCACCTTCCATGGCTTGTGCAACCGGCTGTTGCGCGCGCACCATCGTGATGCCGGCTTGCCACAGACGTTCCAGATTCTCGATTCGTCGGACCAGCTGTCGATGATCAAGCGCATGCTCAAGGCGCTCAATGTCGACGATGAAAAATACCCGCCACGCAATTTGATGTATTTCATCAATGGCGCCAAGGACCAGGGCCTGCGTGCCAAGGATGTGATCGCCGATGACGATTACAACCGCAAGCTGGTCGAGCTGTACGACTACTACGACAACCAGTGCCAGCGCGAGGGCGTGGTCGATTTTGCCGAACTGCTGCTGCGCACCTATGAGCTGATGCAGCGCAACCAGCCGCTGCGCGAGCATTATCAGGCGCGCTTCAAGCACATCCTGGTCGACGAATTCCAGGACACCAACAACCTGCAATACAACTGGCTCAAGCTGATGGCCGGCCAGAACGGCGTGGTGTTTGCCGTCGGTGACGATGACCAGAGCATCTATGCCTTCCGTGGCGCGAACGTCGGCAACATGGCTTCGTTCGAGCACGAATTCAATGTGCAGAACCTGATCAAGCTGGAGCAGAACTACCGCTCGCACGGGCATATCCTGGACGCCGCCAACACGCTCATTGCCAACAACACCAAGCGCCTCGGCAAGAACCTGCGCACCGATGCCGGGCATGGCGAGCCGGTGCGGATTTACGAATCCAGCACCGATCTGCTGGAAGCGCAGTGGATCATCGAGGAGGCCAAGAGCCTGATTGCGGAAGGCGCGCTGCGCAGCGAAATCGCGGTGCTGTACCGCTCCAATGCGCAATCGCGGGTGATCGAACACGCGCTGTTCTCGGCCGGGATTCCGTACAAGGTGTACGGCGGGCAGCGCTATTTCGAACGCGCCGAAGTCAAGAGCGCCATCGCCTATCTGCAGCTGATGGACAACCTGCACAATGACTCGGCATTCCTGCGCGTGGTGAATTTTCCGACCCGCGGCATTGGCGCCCGCGCGCTGGAGCAATTACAGGATGCGGCGCGCGCGCGCAATCTGTCGCTGTACGCGGCGGTGCCGCATGTGGGCGGCAAGGCCGGCAACTCGCTGGCGGCGTTCATCCAGCTGATCGAAAGCACGCGCTTTGAAGCGGCCCAGTTGCCGTTGCCGGAACTGGTCGACGTGGTGATCAAGGCCAGCGGCCTGATTGCCCATTACCGGAATGAAAAGGAAGGCGCGGACCGCGTCGAGAATCTGGAGCAACTGGTCAGTGCGGCAACCCAGTTCGTCGCCGAAGAGGGTTTCGGCCATGACGCCCCGGCTTTTCTGGGGCCGAATGCCGACGCCATGGCGGTGCCGGCGATTCCGATCGACGGCGGCATGGAGCTGATCGACGCCGATGCACCGCTGCCGGCGGTGATGTCGCCGCTGTCGGCCTTCCTGTCGCATGCGTCGCTGGAGGCCGGCGACAACCAGGCTAGTGCCGGCCAGGATGCGATGCAACTGATGACCGTGCATTCGTCCAAGGGGCTGGAGTTCGATGCGGTGTTCATCACCGGCCTCGAAGAGGGGCTGTTTCCACACGAGAATTCACAGCAGGAAGAGGGCGGCGTCGAGGAAGAACGGCGCCTGATGTATGTCGCCATCACGCGCGCACGGCGGCGGCTGTACATGAGTTTTTCGCAGACGCGCATGTTGCACGGACAAACCCGCTACAACCTGAAATCCCGCTTCTTTGCCGAGCTGCCGGAAGATGCGTTGAAGTGGCTGTCGGTCAAGGCGCCGGTGGTGCGCACCTGGTTCGCGCATCCGAAAGCGGCGTGGGACGACGCGCCGTCCAATGGCGCGAATGCGATTGCCAACAAGATCAGTCAGAAGAGCCTGGGCTGGCGCATCGGCGAATCGGTGGCGCATGCCAAGTTTGGCGAGGGCGTGATCGTCAATATCGAAGGCGGCGGCGACAATGCGCGCGCCCATATCAACTTTGGCCGGCATGGCATGAAGCTGCTCGACCTGAGCATTGCCAAGCTCGACAAGGTCGCCTGAGCGGTCAGGCCTCAATGTCCAGCGCTGGCGGCATCGGGTCCGGCACGCCGAACACGTCGAACCAGCTGCTGTAGAACGAGCAGTACAGCACCACCGTCAGCAGCAATGACAGCGGCACCATCAGCATGACGATCAGGTTGGCGCTGTTGAACAGCAGCGCCAGCACCAGGCTGGCCAGCATCGGCACTAGGATGCCGACCAGCGCCCATGCCACGCCGTACACGGCGAACGCACGGGCTTCACGCCGCACCGCAAAGAAGCTGTAGAACACCGCCTTGCCCACGCCCATGTCCTGCCAGGCGATCAGCGGCGGCGCAAACCAGAACGCCATCGTGGTCGGCAGATACACCAGCGCCGCAACCAGCATGGCAAAGCCCATGTTGGAATCGGCCACCACCTTCGGATCGAGCGCGATCTGGCCGCTCATGATTTTCCAGAACAGCCCGTCATCGACCAGCACCGACAGGCCAATGGCCAGCAACGCCGCTGCCATTTGCAGCACGCCGAGCCACAGCAACCGCTTGAGCGCCGGTGAGCGAAAGGCGGCGAACAGGATGCGCGGATGGACTTTTTCGCCGGCACGCACCTGCTTGCTGGCTTGCAGGAACGCCAGCGAAAACGTCGGCAGCAAAATCACCGGCAGGATCTGGCCCAGCAGCGGCACGATGCCAATCAGGATCATCAGGAACAGATAGCTGACAAACAGGGAAGAAAGTTCGAATGGCTGCTTGCGAAAGATGGCAAAACCATCTTTGAGCCACAGCCAGCCGGTCATTGCAGGGAGTCGGTTCATGTCAGAAAAAGGGGTGGAGCAGATACGGCAAGGCGTTCTTGCAGAATGCGTTGAAAATGGATCGGATCATGCGGCGTCAGCATTTCGGCGTCGCGCGGCAGATGAAAATCGTACAGGCGCGACAGCCAGAACCGCAGCGCCGCGGCGCGCAACATCGGTTGCCAGCCAGCCTGTTCGTCGGCATTGAACGGACGCACCGCATGGTAGGCGTCGAGCAGGGCGCGCGTGCGTTGCGGGTCCAGCACGCCGGTGGCCAGATCAATGCACCAGTCGTTGACGGTGACGGCCACGTCGAATAGCCAGGTATCGCAGCCGGCGAAATAAAAATCGAAGAATCCGGTCAGGCGCTCGCCCTCGAACATCACGTTATTGCGGAACAGGTCGCCGTGGATCGGCCCCGACGGCAAGTTGGCATGGCCCGGCGCGGCGGCGAACGCCTCCTGAAACACCAGTTCATCGCGCAGCAGCTGCGCCAGCCCGGATGACAGGTGCGGCAACAGCGCCGGCGCGGTCTCGCGCCACCAGTCCAGTCCGCGCAGATTCGGCTGCTGCAGCGGGAAATCGCGCGCCGCCAGATGCATCTTCGCCAGCATGCCGCCGACTGCGGCGCAATGCACCGGACCCGGATGCATCTGGCAGCTGCCCGCTAGTTTGCTGACGATGGCGGCCGGCTTGCCGTGCAGCGGCACCATCAATGCGCCGTCATGGGTGGCCACCGGCGCCGGCACCGCCACGCCGTGCTGCGCCAGATGCCGCATCAGCTGCAGATAGAACGGTAGCTGGGCAAAGCTGAGCTTTTCGAAAATCGTCAGGACGAATTCGCCGGCATCGGTATCAATGAAAAAATTGCTGTTCTCGATACCGGAAGCGATGCCGCGAACGGACTTGGCGGCGCCGAGCGGGAACTGCTTGATCCAGAGCGTGAGATCGTCTTGGGTGACCGGAGTAAATACTGCCATGAGCGTGATGAGGGAGGAGGGCTGCGCGGGGTGGCGCAGCGCCGGTTCAAAAAAGTGGTTGCCGCCCGCGTTTATTTTTTCTCGGGCGGCGGCGGCGGCAAATCGCCGGCATTCAAGTCTTCGGCCTGCTTGTCGCCCTTTTTCTTGCGTCCCAGGTCGAACTCGTGCACGTTGAACTGTGCCGCCCGCACCCGACTGCTTTGCGCATCGCCCGGCGCGGCATTGCCAGGGCCGGGATTCTGGATCAGGTGGTAGCTGCTCTTGCCGGTTTGGACCTTGACGTCGGTGACCACGCCTTGCTCGCGCGTCTCGGTGGTCTTGTTGCCGGGCTCCGGCTTGCGAATCGTGATCGCCGGGGCTTCGCCCTCGTCGAGCTTTTGCAAGGTCGGTGGTGGCGCATCTTTTGCCGTTTGTGCCAGCGCGGCCAGGGGCGCTGCCACCAGCGCGGTGCCGACGAGGAGGAGTTGCCAGAGTGTTGAGCTGCGCATGATGGTCGGTGCCTTGCGAAAGTTGGACTTCATTGTAGCAAACAGATGTCGCCGCGCAGGAGGATTCGTGCCACCGATGACGTGATGAAGTCTGCGATAATCCGACAGACTCCGAGGCGCGCCACGCGCGCGTGCCACCAGTGTGCCATTTCACCCCCCTGTTCCCATGCAAAATACCCTGTTGTTAGTCGATGGTTCCAGTTATCTGTATCGCGCCTTTCATGCGCTGCCCGACCTGCGCAACAAGGAAGGCGCGCCCACCGGTGCGCTGTACGGCATGATCAACATGCTGCGGCGGCTGCGCAGCGACTTTCCGGCGGCCTACATCGCCTGCGTGTTCGATGCCAAGGGCAAGACCTTCCGCGACGACCTGTACGACCAGTACAAGGCGCAGCGCGCCTCGATGCCGGAGGATCTGGTACGCCAGATCGAACCGATCCACGAGGCCGTGCGCGCGATGGGCTGGCCGCTGATCATGGTCGATGGCGTCGAGGCCGATGATGTGATCGGTACGCTGGCCGTTGAAGCAGTCAAGCACGGCATGAAGACGGTCGTCTCGACCGGCGACAAGGATCTGGCGCAATTGGTGAATGATGATGTGATGCTGATCAATACGATGAGCAATGAGCGTCTCGACCGTGCCGGTGTGATTGCGAAATTCGGCGTGCCGCCGGAACGCATCGTCGACTATCTGACGCTCATTGGCGACACCGTCGACAACGTGCCGGGCGTGGCCAAGGTCGGTCCGAAAACCGCCGTCAAGTGGCTGACCCAGTACGGCACCCTCGATGGCATCGTCGAGCACGCCGCCGACATCGGCGGCGCGGTCGGGGAAAACCTGCGCACGGCGCTGGATTGGCTGCCGAAAGCCAAGGTCCTGATCACCGTGAAGACCGACTGCGACCTGGCCGGGCACATGGTGTCGATTCCGGAATCGCTGGTGGCCAAGGAGCAGGACCCGGCCCGCATGATTGACCTGTACACGCGCTTCGGTTTCAAGACCTGGCTGCGCGAAGCGACCGGCGACGATAGCGCGGCGCGCAAGCCGGCGCCTGCGGCCGCGCCCGACCAGGGCGGCTTGTTCGACCCGCCGCCCGCGCCGCCGCAGCAACGCTACGAGACAGTCCTGACCGAAGCCGACCTGGAGCGCTGGCTGGCGATCATCGACCGCGCAGCGTTGACCTCGATCGATACCGAAACCACTTCGCTGATTCCGATGCAGGCGCAACTGGTCGGCATTTCGTTGTGCTGCGAGCCGGGCGTCGCCGCCTACATTCCGGTGGCGCACAGTTATCAGGATGCGCCGCCACAGTTGTCGCGCGAATTGGTGCTGGCGCAGATGAAATCCTGGCTGGAAGACCCGGCCAAGCCGAAAGTCGGGCAGAACCTGAAATACGACAGCCACATCTTTGCCAACCAGGGCGTGCAGTTACGCGGCATCGTGCATGACACGCTGCTCGAATCGTACGTGTTCGAATCGCACCGCAGCCACGACATGGACAGCCTCGCGCTGCGCCATCTGGGCCGCAAGACCATCAGCTTCGAAGAAGTTTGCGGCAAGGGCGCATCGCAGATCTGTTTTGATCAGGTCGAGATCAGCCCTGCCACCGAGTATGCCGCCGAAGACGCCGACATCACGCTGCAATTGCATCACGCCATGTGGCCGCAGGTCGCGGCCGAGCCGACGCTGACCTTCATTTACGAGAAGATCGAGCTGCCGACGGCGGTGGTGCTGCAGAAGATCGAACGCAACGGCGTGATGATCGATCCGGGCTTGCTCGGCATCCAGTCGCACGAACTGGGCAAGCGCATGCTGGAGATCGAGACCAGCGCCTACGAATTGGCCGGGCAGCCGTTCAACCTGAATTCGCCGAAGCAGATCGGCGAAATCTTCTTCGACAAGCTGAAATTGCCCGTGGTGAAGAAAACCCCGTCGGGCTCGCCGTCGACGGATGAAGAAGTGCTGCAAAAACTGGCCGAAGACTATCCGCTGCCAAAGGTGCTGCTGGAATACCGCAGCCTGTCGAAGCTGAAGTCGACCTACACCGACAAGCTGCCGAAAATGATCGATCCGACCACCGGCCGGGTGCACACCAATTATGCGCAGGCGGTGGCGGTGACCGGCCGGCTGGCATCGAACGAACCGAACCTGCAGAACATCCCGATCCGTACCGCCGAAGGCCGGCGCATCCGCGAAGCCTTCATTGCGCCGCCGGGCCGGGTGATCGTCTCGGCCGACTATTCGCAAATCGAGCTGCGCATCATGGCGCATCTGTCGGGCGACGCCAACATGCTGCGCGCGTTCGCCGAGGGCGTCGACATTCACCGCGCCACCGCCGCCGAGATCTTTTCGGTGTCGGCCGCCGACGTGACCTCGGAGCAGCGCCGCTACGCCAAGGTGATTAATTTCGGCTTGATCTATGGCATGAGCGCGTTCGGACTGGCGGGCAATCTCGGCATCGACCGGGCGGCGGCGCAAAGCTACATCGAAAAGTATTTTTTCCGCTTTTCCGGCGTCAAGCAATTCATGGACGACACACGCGCCAGCGCCAAGGCCACCGGCTATGTCGAAACCGTATTTGGACGGCGCTTGTGGCTGCCCGAAATCAATTCACCCAACGGTCCGCGCCGCCAGGGCGCCGAGCGCGCTGCGATCAATGCGCCGATGCAGGGCACCGCCGCCGACCTGATCAAGCTGTCGATGGTGGCGGTGCAGAACTGGCTGGAAACCGATCAGCTGAAGTCGCTGATGGTGATGCAGGTGCACGATGAACTGGTGCTGGAAGTGCCGCAGGACGAGCTCGACCTGGTGCGCGTGAAACTGCCGGCGCTGATGGCCGGCGTGGCCGAGTTGAAGGTGCCGCTGACCGCTGAAGTGGGGATCGGAAAGAATTGGGACGAAGCGCATTAAGGCGCGCCCACTGCCGGATTATTTTTTGGTTATGATTGCCGCTGCACCCGGCGACCGGCTTACCTTCAACCAACAAAAAGGATATCCATGGACGATCTGATTCAGCACACTGGCAGTCTGGTTGGCAGCAGCGCATTTCCTGACGGCTTCGACCGCCGCACTTTCCTGAAGGTCTCGATCGGCACCGGCTTCGCCGCCGCAGTGCTGCCGGTTGCGGCACAGACCATGATCAAGACCGACACCGAGGGTCTTACCGCCGGCACCATCAACATCACCGTGGCCGGCAAGGAAGTCCCGGTCTACCGGGCCCAGCCGGCTGGCAAGAGCAATCTGCCGGTGGTGCTGGTGATCTCCGAAATCTTCGGCGTGCATGAACACATCGCCGACATCGCGCGCCGTTTTGCCAAGCTCGGCTATCTGGCGCTGGCGCCGGACCTGTTCGTGCGCCAGGGCGACGCCAAGGCCTACACCTCGATTCCGGATCTGATCAAGGAAGTGGTGTCGAAAGTCCCCGATCAGCAAGTCCTGACCGACCTTGATGCGGTCGTCGCCTATGCCAAGGCGAACGGCGGCAACACCGACAAACTGGGCATTACCGGATTTTGCTGGGGCGGCCGCATCACCTGGCTGTACAGCGCGCACAACCCGGGCGTCAAGGCCGGCGTGGCGTGGTACGGCCAGCTGGCCGGTACGAAATCGGTCCTGAATCCCTTCTCGTCGACGGAACTGGCGCCGGCGTTGACGGTACCGGTTCTGGGCCTGTACGGCGGCAAGGACACCGGCATCACGCAGGAGCAGGTCGAGGCGATGCGCGGCGCGCTGAGGAAGGGCAAGAGCAAATCCGAGATCATCGTGTTTCCGAATTCGGGGCATGCGTTCAATGCCGACTATCGCGCCAGTTATGTGGAAGCCGATGCCAAGGCCGGCTGGGCCGACTGCCTGGCCTGGTTCAAGGCGCACGGCGTAGCCTGACGCTGTGAGGTGGTGCAGGCGCGTCGGCCTGCACCTGTTTGCCGAAAGCACCACCGCTGTGTTCTAATTTGCGGCGCATTTGCAGCACCACCGAGGATCGACATCAATTCCACCCTGATTTCCATTTTGCTCGCAACCACCATCGCGGGCGTCTTCAGCATTTCCGCTGCGGCGGTGTTTTCGTTCGCGCTGCTGTCGAAAATGGTCGAGCGCATGGTCAGTCTGTCGGTCGGGATCATGTTGTCGACCTCGCTGCTGCACGCGTTGCCGGAAGCCTTTGAATCCGGCGCCGATCCACGCACCCTGTTTGCCACCTTGCTGGCCGGTTTGCTGGCGTTCTTCCTGCTCGAAAAAACCGCGATCCTGCGCCACTCGCATCATCACGAGGGCGACGGCCATGCGCATGCGCACGGGCACGATGCGAACGAGGCGGGGCGCGCGGGCTGGATGATTCTGGTGGGCGACGGGCTGCACAATTTCACCGACGGGATTCTGATCGCAGCGGCATTTCTGGCCGACCCGAACCTGGGACTGGTGACCGGGCTGGCCATCATCGCGCATGAAATCCCGCAGGAAATCGGCGATTTCATCGTCTTGCTCAACGCCGGATTTTCGCGGCGGCGGGCGTATTTCTTCAATCTGTTGTGCAGCCTGATGGCGGTGCTGGGCGGCCTGCTGGGCTACTTCACGCTGGCCCACGGGCAGGCGCTGATTCCGTATGTGCTGGTGTTCGCCTCATCGGGCTTCATCTACATCGCGTTATCGGACCTGATGCCGCAAATGCAGCGGCGCTCAACCTTGCGCGAAACCATCCCGCAGGTGATCCTGATAGCGGTCGGGGTCGGCATCGTGCTGTTTCTGACGCACCACTAGTTTCCCGTTGCGATGGGGTAGGCGGGATCGCTGCTCCACTCGCTCCACGAGCCCGGATACAATGCTGCGCCGTGCATGCCGGCTACTTCCAGTGCAAGCAAATTGTGGCAGGCCGTCACGCCGGAGCCGCATTGCATCACGCTGTTTGCCGGCGACGCGATCAAGGCATGAAATTCTTCCCGCAACTGTTCGCCCGGCTTGAAGCGGCCATCGGCTTGCAGATTGTCCTTGAAGAAGCGGTTCTTCGCACCGGGGATGTGTCCCCCGACCCGGTCGAGCGTCTCGTTTTCGCCGCGGAAGCGGTCGGCAGCGCGCGCATCGATCACGGTCCATTGCGCTTCGTGCAGATTGGCCTGCATTTGCGCGACATCGACCTGGGTGGTCAGCGATTCGGCAGGGCTGAAGTTGCCCGGCGAGACGGCTGCGGTTTCGCGTGACAACGGATTGCCGGCTGCCGTCCAGGTCGCCAGTCCGCCATCCAGCAAGGCGACACGGGCGTGCCCGAGCCAGCGCAACATCCACCACAAGCGCGCGGCAAACATGCCGCCATGCGCGTCATAGGCAATCAACTGGGAATCCTGATTGACGCCGAGCCGGCGCAAGGTCTGTACGAAATCGGTAGGCTCGGGCAGCGGATGGCGGCCGCGAAAACTGCCGTCCGGCGCGGTCTTGGCGCCGGACAGGTCGGTATCGAGATGGGCAAAACGGGCGCCGGGAATATGGCCTGCGGCGAAGGCGTTGCGACCGGCGTCGGGGTCGGCGAGGTCGTGCCGGCAATCAATCACGACCCAGTTGGGTTCATTCAGATGCAGTGTGAGATTGGCTGCGGAAATCAACGTGCGAAAAGGCATCACGTGCTCCTAAATTTCGGTTGCGATCGGATCGGACACCGGCCGCGCTGCACCGGTAGTCTGGATATTACGCGTGTTGTACCAGGTCGCAACCAGACCGCTCAACAGAATCACGGCGATGCCCAGCCAACCTTCCAGTCCCAGCACATCCTGCCACAGCAGCACGCCCCAGAAACTGGAGAACACGATGCCGGTGTATTGCAGATTCGCAGTGACCAGCATCTTGCCGAGCCGGTACGCGCGCGTCATCGCCATTTGCGCGATGGTGGCCGTCAGGCCAACGCCCAGCAGCAGCAGAAAGCCGGTCGAGGTATGCGTGTGCCAGACCGTGCCATGTTGCACCGCGCCTGGGGCGAGCAGGGTGCCGCCGAAACCGGCCAGCATGCCGACCACCGAAAAATAGAACACCACCCGAAACTCGGGCTCGCCGAGCTTGCCCAGCGCGCGCACCTGCAGGTAGGCCAGCGCCGACAGCATGCCCGAGCCCAGTGCGATCAGGGCACTGGCCCACTGGCTGGCCTGCATGGCCGGCTGCAACAGCAATGTGACACCCAGAAAACTGGTCAGGATGGCCGCCAGCAAACCCCACTCGAAGCGCAACGCGCCGCGCGTCCAGCCGCCGACGAACAGGATCGCGGCGATCCAGATCGGCGACATGTAGTTGAGGGTCATGGCCATCGACAGCGGCAGGTGGGCAATCGCATAGAACCACAGCCACAGCGAGGTCACGCCGACCGCGCCGCGCCACAAGTGATGACCGGGAAAGCGGGTCGCCAGCGAATCGCCGCGCAGCAGCACCAGCGCGCCGATCGCCAGCATGCCGACGAGGCCGCGGTACATGACGATTTCAGCAGTGCTGTAATAGGCCGAGGCCAGCTTGACGCAGACACCCATGACCGAAAAGACCAGGGTTGCCAGCAGCATCCAGAGCGATTGCATCCCGGATCAGAGCGCGATCTGCGCGCGATACCACTCGTGAAAATGCTGCATGCCATCTTCCATCGGCGACTGGTACGGGCCGACTTCGTTGACGCCGCGATCAAGCAGGATCTTGCGGCCGGCATCCATGCGCAGGGCGATTTCATCATCCTCGACGCAGGTCTCCATGTAGGCGGCGCGCTCGGCTTCGATGAATTCACGTTCGAACAGAACGATTTCCTCGGGGTAGTAGAACTCGACCACATTGGTGGTTTTCTGCGGACCGCGCGGCCACAGCGTCGACACCACCAGCACATGCGGATACCACTCGACCATCACGTTCGGATACAGCGTGAGCCAGATCGCACCGTAGTCGGGCGCGCTGCCGTTGCGGAATTTGAGTACCTGATCCTGCCACTTGCGATAGACCGGCGAGCCGGATTTGGTCAGGCCGCGATTGACGCCGACGGTCTGTACGCTGAAATCCTGGCCGAACTGCCATTTCAGGTCATCGCAACTGACAAAGCTGCCCAGGCCCGGATGGAACGGCTCGACGTGATAATCCTCCAGATAGACTTCAATGAAGGTCTTCCAGTTGTAATCGCATTCGTGGGTCTCGACGTGGTCGAGCAGATAGCCGTCGAAGTTCAATGCCGGCGTCACGTCGAGCCCGGCCAGTTTGCCGGGCACGTCGTAGCCGTTCTGCTCGAACAGCAGGCCGTTCCAGTTTTGCAGCGGTGTTTTCGACAGGTTCAGGCACGGGGTTTCGGCAAAGTGCGGCGCCCCCAGCAGTTCACCCTTGAGATCGTAGGTCCAGCGATGCAGCGGACAAACAATGTTGTCGGCATGGCCGCGGCCATTGAACATCTTGGCCTGGCGGTGCCGGCAGACGTTCGACAGCAACTCGATGCCATTGGCATTGCGCACCAGCATGCGGCCTTCGTTTTCCCACGGCAGCGTGGCAAAGTCGCCGACGCCGGGCACCATGAGTTGATGGCCGGCGTAGCGCGGGCCTTGACGGAATAACTGCTGAATTTCCTGCTGCAACAACTGTTCGTCGAAATAGACGTTAACCGGAAGTTGCGCGTTGGATCGCGCGAGTTTGGCAATAGAAGCCAGTTCGGACATCCCCACCCCCAAATTAATTTGCACCAACCCAAGAGAGAAAGAATCCGCAAAAACCTGTGTTCAAAGTGTTTTGAAAAGGGAATTTTTGGACAGAACCGAAGATTATACGCGAAGCAACTGCGCGCCGTCCCGCGGCTTGTAGTGCAGATCGTGCCGAATACCCGCTTTCACAAGGCTTGGCCGGTTCTTTTCGTCCGATTGCGATGGATTGCTCTAAAATGACGAGTTATCCGTGACACCCCTTTGCCATGCCCAAAAAAAATCCTGATACCGCCGCACCGCTGTCATTTGAAGATGCCATGGCCGAACTGACCCGGCTGGTCGCGCAAATGGAAGCCGGTGAACTGCCGCTGGAGGCCTCGGTGGCCGCCTACGCGCGCGGCTCCGAGCTGGTCCGCTTTTGCGCTGCGCAGCTCGACAAGGTCGACAGCCAGGTCAAGGTGCTCGAAGGCGAGATGCTCAAACCGTTTGCTGCCGACATGATCAGTGAGTCCGACGCATGACCGTGCGCAGCGCGTTTGACGACTGGATGCAGGCGGCGCAGGCGGCCACCGAGACCGCGTTGGCGCAGTTTCTGCCCGCGCCCGGCGACACGCCGCAGCGCCTGCATGCCGCGATGCGCTACGCCGTGCTCGACGGTGGCAAACGTATGCGGCCGTTGCTGGTGCAGGCTGCCGGCGAATTGTTCGATGCCGACATTGCCAGCACGCTGCGCGCTGCTGCGGCGGTTGAAATGATGCATGCGTATTCGCTGGTGCACGACGACATGCCATGCATGGACGACGACGCGCTGCGGCGAGGCAAGCCGACCGTGCATGTCCAGTACGACGAGGCCACCGCCTTGCTGGTGGGCGATGCCTTGCAGGCGCGCGCGTTCGGCGTGCTGGCAGGGCTGCCGATCGATCCGGCGCGCGTGGTGGCAATGATTGCGTTGCTGGCGCAGGCCTCCGGTTCGGACGGCATGTGCGGCGGCCAGGCGATCGATCTCGGCAGCGTCGGCATGCGCCTGTCGCTGGCCGAGCTGGAACAGATGCATCATCTGAAAACCGGGGCATTGCTGCGCGCCTCGGTGCTGCTCGGTGCCTGGTGTGGCACCGCACCGACGGAGCAACAGGCGCAGGCGCTCAATACCTACGCGGCCGCGATCGGACTGGCATTTCAGGTGGTCGATGACGTGCTCGATGCGACGGCCGATTCGGCCACGCTGGGCAAGACCGCCGGCAAGGATGCGGCCGACAACAAGCCGACCTATGTGTCGATCCTCGGGCTTGACGAATCGCGCGCGCTGGCAGAAAAATTATGCAGTGATGCCCAACGGGCCATTCTGCCCTTCGGTGACAAAGCACGACATTTGCGCGCACTCGCCGCATTGATCGTGCAACGGAAAGCCTAGTATGGATTTGCTTAAGAAAATCAATCAACCGTCCGATCTGCGGCGCCTGCCGCGCCAGCAATTGCATGTGCTGGCCGACGAGTTGCGCGAATACGTGATCGATTCGGTGTCGAAGACCGGCGGTCATTTGTCCTCCAACCTCGGCACGGTCGAACTGACCATCGCGCTGCACTATGTCTTCAACACGCCGGAAGACCGCATCGTCTGGGACGTCGGACACCAAACCTATCCGCACAAGATCCTGACCGGGCGGCGCGACCAGATGCACACGCTGCGCCAGAAGGATGGCATTTCCGGCTTTCCGCGCCGCGTCGAAAGCGAGTACGACACCTTTGGCACGGCCCATTCGTCGACCTCGATCTCGGCCGCGCTCGGGATGGCACTGGCAGCGCGCACCAAGGGCGAAAGCCGGCACGCGGTCGCCGTCATCGGCGATGGCGCGATGACGGCCGGCATGGTGTTCGAAGCCATGAACAATGCCGGTGTGTATGACGACATCAACCTGCTGGTCGTACTCAACGACAACGACATGTCGATCTCGCCGCCGGTCGGTGCGCTCAATCGTTATCTGGCGCGCCTGATGTCGGGAAAGTTCTATGCCGCGGCCAAGCATGTCGGCAAGTCGGTGCTGCCGGGTCCGGTGCTGGAACTGGCCAAGCGCTTCGAGGAACACGCCAAGGGAATGGTGGTGCCGGCCACCATGTTCGAGGAGTTCGGCTTCAACTACATCGGTCCGATCGACGGTCACGACCTGGAGTCGCTGATTCCGACGCTGCAGAACCTGAAGCATCTGAAAGGCCCGCAGTTCCTGCATGTGGTCACCAAGAAAGGCCAGGGCTACAAGCTGGCCGAGGCCGATCCGGTGCTGTATCACGGTCCGGGAAAATTCAATCCGGTCGAGGGCATCAAGCCGGCTGCGGTGGCAGGCAAGCGCACCTACACGCAGGTCTTTGGCGACTGGCTGTGCGACATGGCGGCGCAGGACAAGCGCCTGGTCGGCATCACGCCCGCCATGCGCGAAGGCTCCGGCATGGTTGAATTCGAGCGCCGCTTTCCCGAACGCTATTACGATGTCGGGATTGCCGAGCAACATGCGGTGACGTTTGCCGCCGGCATGGCGACCGAGGGTCTGAAGCCGGTGCTGGCGATTTATTCGACCTTTCTGCAGCGTGGTTACGACCAGTTGATCCACGATGTCGCGCTGCAAAATCTGGACGTGACGTTTGCGCTGGATCGCGCCGGTCTGGTCGGCGCCGACGGCGCCACCCACGCCGGCAATTACGACATGGCGTTCCTGCGCTGCATTCCGAACATGGTCGTCATGGCCGCCTCGGACGAAAACGAGTGCCGCCAGATGCTGACCACTGCCTACCAGCATGTCGGGCCGGCGGCGGTGCGTTATCCGCGCGGCGCCGGTACCGGTGTCGCCACGACTGCGGCATTGACGCCGCTGCCAATGGGCAAGGGCGAGCTGCGCCGGCAGGGCGAGCGGATCGCCATCCTGGCTTTCGGCACGATGCTCGCACCGGCCTTGAAGGCCGCCGAGGGGCCCAATGCCACGGTCGCCAACATGCGCTTTGTCAAACCGCTGGATGTGGCGCTGGTCAAGCAACTGGCGCTGTCGCACGACGCCATCGTCACGGTCGAAGAGGGCGCCATCATGGGTGGTGCCGGTTCGGCAGTGGCCGAGGCGCTGGCCGAATTGGGCATCGTCAAGCCGGTCCTGCATCTGGGCTTGCCGGATCGCTTCATCGACCATGGCGACGTCGCCCAGTTGCTGGCCGAGTGCGGGCTGGATGCCGCCGGCATCACCGCCTCGATCAACGCCCGCTTCGGCGCGGGCGAGCCGCGTCTGGTAGTTAGTCGCTAGTCAGCCGCTAATCAGCCGCCAGCCAGTCAGGTCAGCTTGACTGGCTGTCTGGCAGGTCGCGCACGCGATCCTTCTGCCACAGCACATCGCTGCCGCCGCCGAAGCGGTTGAGCACGCGCGACAGCACGAACAGCAAGTCCGACAGGCGGTTCATGTACTGCCGCGGCGTGTCATTGACCTGATCGATCTTGCCGAGGCTGACAATCATCCGCTCGGCGCGCCGACAAACGGTGCGGCACACATGCGCCTGCGCCGCTGCGCGCGAGCCGGCCGGCAGGATGAAATCCTTCAGCGCCGGCAGATCGGCATTGTATTTTTCCAGCAGCATATCCAGCCGCGCCACCTGGGCGACGGTGATCATCGTGAAGCCGGGGATGCACAGCTCGCCGCCCATGTCGAACAGGTCATGCTGGATCGAAATCAGTTCTTCGCGCAGGTCGGGCGGCAACGGTTCGCACAGCAACAGGCCGATGTGCGAATTGAGTTCATCGACATCGCCCATCGCATGCACCCGCAGCGCGTCCTTGTCGACCCGCGTGCCGTCGCCCAGCCCGGTGGTGCCCTTGTCGCCGGTGCGCGTCGCTATTTTGGAAAGCCGGTTGCCCATGATGGTTCGCCATGTGAGATTTCAGAGCTGTCGAGGATACGTCAAAAGCCCGGCGGGCATGCCGCCGCCGGAGTAAAATCAGACAAAAATGGAGACCCGCATGAATCACGCAGTCGATCCCGCGGCCCTCAGAAAACCGCTGCCGCCAGACCTGCTCGACCGGCTGCGCCACCTGCTCGGTGCGCGCCTGACCACCACCGATGCCATGCGCGCCCATCACGGTCGCGACGAATCGCCGTATGACCCGATGCCGCCCGATGCGGTGGCGTTCGCGCACAGCACCGAGGAAGTGGCCGCCATCGTGCGCGCCTGCAGCGATCACGCCATCCCGGTAATCGCCTTTGGTTGCGGCACCTCGCTGGAAGGACACATTCTGGCGCTGCATGGCGGCGTCTCGATTGATCTGTCACAAATGCGGGACATCATTGCGCTGCACGCCGAAGACCTGACCGTCACCGTTCAGGCTGGCGTCACCCGCAAGCAGCTCAACGACGCGATCCGCACCAGCGGCCTGTTCTTCCCGATTGATCCGGGCGCCGATGCCTCGCTGGGCGGCATGGCCGCCACCCGCGCCTCCGGCACCAATGCCGTGCGCTACGGCACCATGCGCGAAAATACCCTGGCGCTGACCGTGGTGATGGCCGATGGCCGCGTCATCAAGACCGGCACCCGGGCGCGCAAGTCCTCGGCCGGCTACGATCTGACCCGCGTGCTGGTTGGCAGCGAAGGCACGCTGGGCATCATCACCGAAGTCACCGTGCGGCTGTATCCGCAACCCGAGGCGATCTCGGCGGCGGTGTGCTCGTTTGACAGCACGGCCGACGCCGTCAACGCGGTGATCCAGACCATCCAGCTCGGCGTGCCGGTGGCGCGGGTCGAGTTCCTCGATGCCAACAGCGTGCGCGCCATCAATGCCCACGACCATCTCGCGCTGCCGGAACAGCCGCTGCTGCTGTTCGAATTCCATGGCAGCACCGCCTCGGTGGCGGAGCAGGCGACGCAGGTCAAGGACATCGTGGCCGAGCACCATGCCACCGGTTTCGACTGGGCCACCCGTCCCGAAGACCGCTCGCGCCTATGGGCCGCGCGCCACAATGCCTACTTCGCGCTGCTGCAGATGCGCCCGGGCTGCCGCGCCATCACGACCGACTGCTGCGTGCCGATCTCGCGCCTGGCCGAATGCATCCTGCACACGCGCGACGACTGCGAACAGCACGCCATGATTTATTCGATCATCGGCCACGTCGGCGACGGCAATTTCCATGTGCTGATGATGGTTGATCCGGACGACGCCGCCGATGTCGCCAAGGCCGACGGCATCAATGCCCGCATGGTCACGCGCGCGCTCGGCATGGAGGGCACCTGCACCGGCGAGCACGGCGTGGGGATGCACAAAATGGATTTTCTGATCGAGGAACATGGCGTCGATGCGATCGACGCCATGCGCGCGATCAAGCATGCGCTGGACCCGAAGAACATCATGAATCCGGGCAAGATCCTGCGCTGGTGATGTTCACCGCGTTTCACTCTTTCAAGAGAACCCATGGCCTCACGACTTCCGCCCGTTCATGCCCTGTCCGCCTTTGAAGCCGCCGCACGCTTCGGTTCCTTTGCGCTCGCCGCCGACGAACTGTGCATCACGCCGTCGGCGCTGTCGCACCGGATTCGCCTGCTGGAAGAATTCGTCGGTGAACGCCTGTTCATTCGCGACAGCCGCAGCGTCACCGTCTCCGAATTCGGCCGGCGCTATCTCAGCGTGGTGCGCGTCGCGCTGCAGGCGCTGAACGACTTCCCGATGCCGCACCGCGACGCCAGCGTGCAGCCGCGCGTGAAGGTCACGGTGCCGCCGACCTTTGCCCGGCACATGCTGATCCCGCGCCTGGCGCAGTTCACCGGACGGCATCCGGAGATCGTGGTCGAGCTGTTCCTGTCGGTGCCGCTGTACGATCTGAGCCTGTCGGAAAGCGATGTCGAGATTCGCTTCGGCGCCGGAAAATATCCCAACATCGTCACCCGCAAGCTGTTCGAGGAGCCGGCGTTTGCCGTGGCCAGCCCGGCGTATCTGCACAAGATCGGCGGCGTGGCGACGCCGGCGGATCTGAAAAAGGCCACGCTGCTGCGCTCGGCGCTGGAACCCTGGCAGCCATGGTTCGAAGCGGCCGGGCTGGACTGGCCGGAGCCGGCCACCGGGTTTCGGGTCGATGATCTCGGCTTGCTGCTCGAGGCGATCAAGTACGGCCACGGCATCGGCTTGACGCGCAAACATTTTTCGCTGGAGATGCTGGCACGCGGCGAGATCGTCCGGATGTTCGACATCGAACTGGCCACGCCGCCGCATGCGTATTACTGCGTGCACGAAAAAAGCGCGATCGAGCGTCCCGAGGTCGCCTTGTTCGTCGACTGGCTGCTGGGCGCTTTCGAGGGCGAGGAACGGCGCGAGTCGGATCGCGTCGCACCCGCTTGAAAAACTTTCACCTTGCCACCGTGATCATTTCAGGGTCGGCTCCGGCGTCGTCCCGTAAGATGATTCACTGCCATTGAACTGGAAACCATGATGCAAGCCGTCACCGAAGACCGACCCTATACCGCCGAGCGACAGCGCGCCGTGGTTGCCGCGCTGCGCGCCTTGTTGCCCGAGCATTGCGTGCTGTTCAACGACGAAGATGTGCGGCCGTACGAATGCGACGGGCTGGCCGCCTACCGGCAGATGCCGATGGTGGTCGCGTTGCCGGAATCGGAAGCCCAGCTGGTGCAGATCCTGCGATTGTGTCGCGACCTGAAGCTGCCGATCGTGCCGCGCGGCGCCGGCACCGGATTGTCGGGCGGCGCCATGCCGATCGCCGACGGACTGGTGGTCTCGACGGCCCGCCTGAACCGCATCCTCGCAGTCGATCCGGTGGCGCGTACGGCAGTGGTCCAGCCAGGCGTGCGCAATCTGGCGATCTCGGATGCGGCTGCGCCGCACGCGCTGTATTACGCGCCCGATCCCTCCTCGCAGATCGCCTGCACCATTGGCGGCAACGTCGCCGAAAACTCCGGCGGCGTACATTGCCTCAAGTACGGCCTGACCGTGCACAACGTGATGCGCGTGCGCGTCGTCACCATCGACGGCGACGTGATCGAACTCGGCAACGCCGCGCTCGACGCGCCCGGGCTGGATTTGCTGGCGGTGTTCATCGGCTCCGAAGGCATGCTCGGCATCGTCACCGAAGTCACCGTCAAGCTGATTCCCAAGCCACAGCAGGCGCGCGTGATCATGGCGTCGTTCGACGACGTGGTCAAAGGCGGCAATGCGGTGGCCGACGTAATTGGCGCGGGCATCATTCCGGCCGGGCTGGAGATGATGGATCGCACCAGTTCACGCATGGTCGAGCCGTTCGTCAAGGCCGGCTACGACGTCGATGCAGCCGCCATCCTGCTGTGCGAATCCGACGGCACCATCGAAGAAGTCAGCGAAGAGATTGCCGCCATGACCGCGATCCTGACCGCCAGCGGCGCTACCCGGATTGCGGTCTCGAACACGGAAGCGGAGCGGCTGCGGTTCTGGTCCGGGCGCAAGAACGCGTTCCCGGCGGCGGGCCGGATCTCACCCGATTACTACTGCATGGATGGCACCATTCCGCGCAAGCGACTGGCCGATGTACTGCTGCGCATCGAGGCCATGGAAACCAAATACAACCTGCGCTGCGCCAACGTGTTTCATGCCGGCGACGGCAACCTGCATCCGCTGATCCTGTTCGATGCCAACCAGCCGGGTGAATTTCACCGGGCCGAATTGTTCGGCGCCGAGATCCTTGAGCTGTGCGTCGAAGTCGGCGGCACCATCACCGGCGAACACGGCGTCGGCATCGAAAAAATCAACTCGATGTGCGTGCAGTATTCGGCCGCCGAGCGCGAAGCGTTCTTCGCCGTCAAGCGTGCCTTCGACACCGCCTTCCTGCTCAATCCGGACAAGGCGATTCCCTCGCTGCACCGCTGTGCCGAGTACGGCAAGATGCACGTGCAGCGCGGTCAACTGAAGTTCGCGGACCTGCCGCGGTTTTGAAAGCGATGATGCACGCTGAACTTGAACAACTGCGCCAGCAGGTGCTGGACGCCAGCGCCAATGGCACCCCATTGCAGCTGCGCGGCGGCGGTACCAAGGAATGGTACGGCCAGGCCCCGCACGGCAAGATCGTCGATACCCGCGTCTACTGCGGCATCGTCGATTACGATCCGACCGAGCTGGTCGTTACCGCCCGCTGCGGCACGCCGCTGGCCGAGATCGACGCCGCGCTGGCGGAAAAAAACCAGATGCTGGCCTTCGAGCCGCCCTACTTTGGCGACGGCGCCACCATCGGCGGCGTGGTCGCCAGCGGCCTGTCCGGACCGCGCCGTGCCGCTGCCGGTGCGGTGCGCGATTTCATGCTCGGCGCCGTGCTGCTGGACGGCCATGGCGAGGTGCTGCATTTCGGCGGACAGGTCATGAAGAACGTCGCCGGCTACGATGTCTCGCGCCTGCTGGCCGGGTCGCTCGGCACGCTCGGTCTGCTGCTGGAAGTGTCGATCAAGGTATTGCCGAAACCGTTCGCCGAGACCACCCGCCGTCTCGTACTGGATCAGGCCGCTGCGATCGCGCAATTGAATCGCTGGGGTGGCCAGCCATTGCCGATCTCGGCCAGTGCCTGGTGCGACGGGCAATTGACCATCCGGCTGTCGGGTGCGCGTGCCGCAGTGGCCGCGGCGGAACAGAAAATCGGCGGCGCGGCGCTGCCTGACGCCGACGATTTCTGGCGCAGCATGCGCGAGCAAAGCGCCGATTTCTTTTCGCGCGAAGGGCTGGCGTTGTGGCGGCTGTCGGTGCCATCGACCACGGCGCCGCTGGCCTTGCCGGGCCAGCAACTGATCGAATGGGGCGGCGCGCAGCGCTGGCTGCAAACCCGCGCCAGCGCGCTCGAAGTGCGCGCCGCCGCCGCAGCCGTCGGCGGACACGCCACGCTGTATGTCGGCGATGACAAGGCGGTTGGCGTGTTCCATCCGCTCCAGCCGGCCGTCGCCGCCATCCACCAACGTCTGAAAAAGTCGTTCGATCCTGCCGGTATCTTCAATCCGGGTCGGCTGTATCCGGAGCTCTGACACATGCAAACCAATCTCGCCGATTTCATCAAGAACACGCCGGATGGCGATGAAGCCGAAGCCATTCTGCGCGCCTGCGTGCATTGCGGATTCTGCACCGCCACCTGCCCGACCTATCAGCTGCTGGGTGATGAGCTCGACGGCCCGCGCGGCCGGATTTATCTGATCAAGCAGGTGCTCGAAGGGCAGGCCCCGACCGCCAAAACCCAATTGCACCTGGATCGCTGCCTGACCTGCCGCAACTGCGAAACGACCTGTCCGTCGGGCGTCCAGTACGGCCGTCTGCTCGACATTGGCCGCAAGGTGGTCGATGACATGGTGCCGCGCCCACTGGGACAACGCCTGTTGCGCGGCGCCTTGCGCGAAGCTTTGCCGCGGCAATGGCTGTTCACCCCGGCCATGAAAACCGGCCAGCTGTTTCGGCCGCTGCTGCCGAAGGGCTTGCGCAACAAGGTGCCGGCAGCGCAACCCGCCGGCGTGCTGCCGACCCGGGTGCATGCCCGCAAGATGCTGCTGCTGGATGGTTGCGTGCAGCCGGCCATGGCGCCGAACATCAACGCCGCCACCGCCCGTGTGCTGGATGCGCTCGGCGTACAGCTGGTGATCGCACCGCGCGCCGGCTGCTGCGGCGCGATCCGGCATCACTTGAACGATCATGACGGCGCCCTGCACGACGCGCGCGCCAACATCGATGCGTGGTGGCCACTGCTCGAAGCCGGCGCTGAAGCCATCGTGATGACGGCCTCGGGCTGCGGCAGCATGGTCAAGGAATACGGCCACTTGCTGCGCGACGATCCCGCGTACGCCGCCAAGGCCGGGCGCGTTGCCGCAATGACCAAGGACCTGAGCGAGATCCTGCCGGCATTCGAAGCAGAGCTGGCCGGCAAGCTCAAGGGCCGCATCGGCCAGCGTGTGGCCTATCACCCGCCGTGCACACTGCAACACGGCCAACAGATTCGCGGCAAGGTGGAAAGCGTGCTGCGCGCGGTCGGCGTCGACGTGCAGTTGTGCGCCGACAGCCATCTGTGCTGCGGCTCGGCCGGCACCTATTCGGTTACGCAGCCGGTGCTGTCATTCCAGTTGCGCGACAACAAGCTGGCCAATCTGCAGGCGACCAGGCCGGACCAGATTGTCTCGGCCAATATCGGTTGCCTGACGCATTTGCAATCGGGTACCGAGACGCCGGTGCGGCACTGGATTGAACTGATCGACAGCGCGTTGGCGGGAACGGCCTGACCAAGGTCGAGCGTGGTGCTCTTGCTGCGGTTCGACGTCAGGCCAGCCGAGTTGTCGGGGTCAGTGTTTTTTTTCGCAGCGGGTCATCGCGAAAATTACGCTGACCCCGATGACGGGCCATGGAATACGTGCGGTTGATGGCGGAGCATTGCACTCCGTAGCCCGCAACCGGGGTCAGAGTAATTTTCGCGGAAAGGCGTCGCGAAAAAAAACTCCGACCCCGTTTGCTGCCGGGGCAGTGCGCGACTACATAAATGACCGCGCCGAGCTCTTACGGAGGCTCAAATCAGGGCAACCAGAGTCATCGGGGTCAGAGTTTTTTTTCGCAGCGGGTCATCGCGAAAATTACTCTGACCCCGATGACGGACCATGGAATACCTGCGGTTGATCGCCGGGCTTTGCACTCCGTAGCCCGCAACCGGGGTCAGAGTAATTTTCGCGGAAAGGCGTCGCGAACAAAAACTCCGACCCCGTTTGCTGCCGGGACAGTGCGCGACTACATAAATGACCGCGCCGAGCTTTTACGGAGGCTCAAATCAGGACAACCAGAGTCATCGGGGCCAGAGTTTTTTTTCGCAGCGGGTCATCGCGAAAATTACTCTGACCCCGATGACGGACCATGGAATACGTGCGGTCGATCATCGGGCATCGCATTGCGCGACATGCAACCCGGTCCACACCAACCAACAGCAACGTGACCGATCAAACAATCCCGAGATGCTCGGTACCCTTCGACAAATCCCGATCCTTGGCATCCTTGCCGCGCAGCTTGATGGCCAGCCGCAAGTCATTGACCGAGTCCGCATTGCGCAGCGCGTTCTCGTAAGAGATCTTGTCGGCTTCGTACAAATCGAACAGCGCCTGGTCGAACGTCTGCATGCCAAGCTCGCGCGACTTCTTCATGATCTCCTTGATCTCGTGCACGTCGCCCTTGAAAATCAGGTCCGAGATCAGCGGCGAGTTCAGCATGATTTCAATCGCCACCGCGCGACCCTTGGTGTCGCGCAGCGGAATCAGGCGCTGCGAGATCATGCCTTTCAGATTCAGTGACAAATCCATCAGCAATTGCTGGCGGCGCTCCTCGGGGAAGAAGTTGATGATCCGGTCGAGCGCCTGGTTCGAACTGTTGGCGTGCAGCGTGGCCAGACATAAATGGCCGGTTTCGGCAAAGGCAATCGCGTGATCCATGGTCTCGCGGTCGCGGATCTCGCCGATCTGGATCACGTCCGGCGCCTGCCGCAAGGCGTTCTTCAGTGCCGTGCCCCAGTCTTCGGTATCGAGCCCGACATCGCGCTGCGTGACGATGCAGTTGCGGTGCGGGTGAATGTATTCGACCGGATCTTCGATGGTGATGATGTGGCCGTGACTGTTTTCATTGCGGTAGCCGAGCATGGCCGCCAGCGTGGTCGACTTGCCGGAGCCGGTCGCGCCGACCATGATCACCAGGCCGCGCTTGGTCATCGCAATATCCTTGAGCTGCGGCGGCAATCCGAGTTGTTCGATGGTCGGGATTTCGGTGGTGATGGTCCGCAGCACCATGCCGACCTTCTGCTGCTGCACGAAGGCCGAGACGCGGAAGCGACCGAGGCCGCTCGGGCTGATCGCGAAGTTGCATTCCTTGCGCGCTTCAAATTCGGCGGCCTGCTTGTCGCTCATGATGGCGCGCGCCAGTTCGGTCGTGTGCATGGCGGTGAGCAGCTGGTTCGACACCGGCGTGACCTTGCCGTCGATCTTGAAGGCAGGCGGGAAATCGGTGGTGATGAACAGGTCGGACCCGTTCTTGCTGACCATCAGGCGCAGCAGGTCGTGCATGAATTTGGTGGCTTGATCGCGTTCCATCGTGGTTCCTCAATGCGGTAAAAAAGATCGCGCCGTACGGGCGCGATGTGGGTGCGTCATCAGCCGGGGAAATTGTCCGGCGTCTTGGCGGCCGAGCGGGCGGTCTGCGGCGAGATCACGCTGCGCCGCACCAGGTCGGTCAGGTTGTGATCGAGCGTTTGCATGCCGAGGTTCATGCCGGTCTGGATCGCCGAATACATCTGCGCGATCTTCGCTTCGCGGATCAGGTTGCGAATGGCCGGCGTGCCCAGCATGATTTCATGCGCCGCGACCCGGCCGGAGCCATCCTTGGTCTTCAGCAGCGTCTGCGAGATCACCGCCTGCAGCGACTCCGACAACATGGCCCGCACCATTTCCTTCTCGTCGCCGGGGAACACGTCGACGATCCGGTCAATGGTCTTGGCGGCGGACGACGTATGCAGCGTACCGAACACCAGATGGCCGGTTTCCGCCGCCGACAGTGCCAGCCGGATGGTTTCCAGATCGCGCAACTCACCGACCAGCACCACGTCAGGATCTTCCCGCAATGCCGAGCGCAGGGCGGCGCTGAAGCTGTGCGTGTGGGGGCCGACTTCGCGCTGGTTGATCAGGCATTTCTTCGATTCGTGGACGAACTCGATCGGGTCTTCGATCGTCAGGATATGGGCGTACTCGTTTTCGTTGACGTGGTTGACCATCGCCGCCAGCGTGGTTGACTTGCCGGAACCGGTCGGGCCGGTGACCAGCACCAGGCCGCGCGGCTTCAATGACAGCTCTGCAAAGATGCGCGGCGCATTGAGTTGTTCGAGGCTGAGAATCTTGGACGGAATGGTCCGCAACACGGCGGCGGCGCCACGATCCTGATTGAAGGCATTGACGCGAAACCGCGCCAGGCCCGGAATCGCGAACGAAAAGTCGACTTCCAGCTTGTCTTCGTAAGCCTTGCGCTGGCCATCATTCATGATGTCATAGATCATGCCGTGCACGTCCTTGTGCTCCAGCGGCGGCAGGTTAATCCGCCGCACATCGCCATGCACGCGTATCATCGGCGGCAGGCCTGCGGACAGGTGCAAGTCGGAGGCATTGTTCTTGACGGAGAACGCGAGAAGTTCGGAAATATCCATTGTTGATCCTTGGGGCTTGCGATTGATGAGCGAGCAGGCAATTCGAGCGAAATCTGGCGTGTTGGCGGCGTCGACGACAATGCTTTATATGTTCCTTTAAAGCATTGTTTTTACAAAATTGATTATGTCCTTAATATCCAGCAACTTGCAAGCCGTGCAGCATGAGATCGCGACGGTAGCACGCAGTACGTCGTGCCGTGCCGACGAAATCACCCTGCTGGCGGTCTCGAAGACCTTTGGCGTCGAGCAGGTGTTGCTCGCGGCCGACGCCGGCCAACGTGCGTTTGGCGAGAACTATCTGCAGGAAGCGCTGGAAAAAATTGCACTGGTGCGGCAATTGCGTCCCGAACTGATGCTGGAATGGCATTTCATCGGACCGATCCAGAGCAACAAGACGCGGCCGATTGCCGAATCGTTTGACTGGGTGCATTCGGTCGAGCGCCTGAAGATTGCCCAACGCCTGTCGGAACAACGACCCGCCAGCATGCCGGCGCTGAACGTCTGCCTGCAAGTCAATATCAGCGGCGAAGCCAGCAAGAGCGGCGTTGCGGCGGCTGAGGTGGTGGAGCTGGCCCGGGCCGTGGCGCTGTTGCCGCGTCTCAAATTGCGTGGATTGATGGCGATTCCCGAGCCGAGCACTGATCCGGTCGTGCAGCGCGCGGCCTTTCATCGGGTACAGTTATTGATGGCGCAGTGCCATGCCGCCGGACTGGACATGGATACGCTGTCAATGGGGATGTCGGCCGACATGGATGCCGCAATTGCGGAAGGCGCGACCATCGTGCGGGTCGGAACGGCAATTTTTGGAGCAAGAACCTATGCAAAATGAGTTGAAGTTGAGTTTCATCGGCGGCGGCAACATGGCCAATGCCTTGATCGGCGGCCTGCTCAGCCAGCCTGGCGCGGATGCGCGCATCAGCGTCATCGATCCGAATCCGGAAGCGCTGCAAAAGCTGGCGCAGCAGTTTGGCGTGGCAACCGCCGCGCAGATCGATGCCGCGCTGGTCGACAGCGACGTCATCGTGCTGGCGGTCAAGCCGCAACAAATGCGCGAGGTTGCCGTGATGCTGGCGCCGCACCTGAACCGTCAACTGGTGATTTCGATTGCCGCCGGCATCCGCATGGCGGATTTGGCCGAATGGCTTGGCGGGCATGCCGCGATCGTGCGGTGCATGCCGAATACGCCAGCGCTGATTGCTCAGGGCATCACCGGCATGGTGGCCAGTGCCGGCGTCTCGGCGGCGCAGCAGTTGACCGCCGATGAAATCCTGCGTGCGGTGGGCGCCACCGTCTGGGTCGAGCGGGAAGCGCTGATCGATTCCGTCACCGCGGTGTCCGGCAGTGGTCCGGCCTACGTGTTCTATTTCATCGAAGCCATGCAGCAGGCGGCGCTGGAACTGGGCCTGACCGCCGAGCAGGGTAATGCGCTGGCGGTGTCGACCTTCTGCGGTGCGGCGCAGCTGGCGGCAAAAGCGACCGAACCGATCGCGACCCTGCGCCAGCGCGTCACCTCAGCCGGCGGCACCACGCACGCGGCCATCACCAGCATGGAAGAGAGTGAAGTCAAGCAGGCCATCGTCGACGCCATCAAGGCAGCGGCCGCACGCAGCCGCGAACTGGGCGAGGAGTTCGGCGCTTCCTGACGGCGCCGCTCAGGCGGCCAGATAGGCCAGCGCCACGCCGCCGAACAGTGCTGCACCGAGCCAGTTGTTGTGACGGAAGGCGGCGAAGCAGCGCATCCTGTCGCGCTGACGAATCAGCGTGAAATGGTAGAGCGCGCACGCGGTCGCCAGTAGCACCCCCGCGACAAACCAGCCGCGCAGGCCGTGCTGCCAACCCACCATGAAAAACAGGCCGAGGCTCAGCGCGTAGCACAGCATCACCGCCGCCACATCGAAACGGCCAAAGGTGATCGCCGAGGTGCGGATGCCGATTTTCAGATCATCCTCGCGGTCCACCATGGCGTACTCGGTGTCATACGCCACCGCCCAGAACACGTTGCCGAGCAACAGAATCCAGGCCTCTGGCGGAACGGTGTTTTGCACCGCGGCATAGGCCATCGGGATGCCAAATCCGAACGCGATGCCGAGATACGCCTGTGGAATCGCAAAGAAGCGCTTGAAATACGGATAGCTGCCGGCGATCAGAACGGCGGCGACCGAGAGTTCTTTGGTCAGTCCGTTGAGCGGCAGGATCAGCACGAACGCCGCTGCCGCCAGCACCAGCGCCACTGCCAGCGCTTCCCACGGTGCGATCTGGCCGGAGGTCAGCGGGCGCTGCGCGGTGCGCTGCACGTGCCGGTCGAAATCGCGGTCGGCAAGATCGTTGATGGCGCAACCGGCCGAGCGCATCAGCACCGTGCCGATGGTGAAGATGAGCAGAACGTGCCAGTCCGGCACGCCGTTCGAGGCCAGCCACAGCGCCGACAGCGTTGGCCACAGCAGCAGCACGATGCCGATCGGCTTGTCGAGGCGGATCAACCTGAAATACAGCGTCAGTCGATGCATGCGGCTCAACCCTCGATGATGCGGGCGTCGGGCAGCATCGTCACGCCATGCAGGCCGCATTGCAAGACTGCTGCGCGGATCGCATCGATTGCCGCGCGCCGCGTGAAGCTCTTGCGCCAGACAATCACCACCTGGCGCGACGGCACCGGCGCCGCCAGCGGTACGTAGCGCAGCATGCCGTCCTTGGCCTGCATGTCGGGAATCGAAGCCTGCGGCAGCACCGTGATGCCGATGCCGGAGGCGACCATGTGGCGAATGGTTTCCAGCGACGAACCTTCGAAGGTGCGCGCAATGCCATCGCCGGAGGTCGAGAAGCGCGACATCTCCGGACAGACTTCCAGCACCTGATCGCGGAAGCAATGGCCATTGCCGAGCAACAGCATGGTTTCGGACTTCAGCTCTTCGGCGGAAATTTCCTTGCGCCGTGCCCAGGCATGTTGCTTTGGCACCGCGACAACGAACGGTTCGTCATACAGCGGCTGGGTCAGCAGGCCCTGGTCGGCAAACGGCAGCGCCACGATGGCGGCGTCGAGCTCGCCCTGGCGCACCATTTCCAGCAGCCGCACGGTAAATTGCTCCTGCAGGATCAACGGCATCTGCGGCACCGTTTCGATCATGGTCTTGACCAGCGTCGGCAGCAGGTAGGGGGCAATCGTGTAGATGATGCCGAGCCGGAACGGACCGGCCAGCGGGTCCTTGTTCTGCTTGGCAATTTCCTTGATGGCGGCGGTTTGCTCCAGCACGCGAGCGGCTTGCGCCACGATTTGCGCACCCAGCGGGGTCATGGAAATTTCGGTGCCGCCGCGTTCGAAGATGATCACGCCGAGTTCATCTTCGAGCTTCTTGATGGCGACGGAAAGTGTCGGTTGGGCCACGAAGCAGGATTCGGCGGCGTGGCCGAAGTGCTTTTCGCGCGACACCGCAACGATGTATTTGAGTTCGGTCAGAGTCATGCGCGCTAGTTTCGCACAATCCCTGCGCTCAGACTTTCAGGAACTCTTCGCGCGCGCCGAGCCAGCGCGCCAGATGCAGCTCCACCGTGGCCGGATCGTCGCGCAGCAAGTCCAGCGCCACGCTGCGGGCCCGCTCGACCAGCCATTGGTCGGTTTCCAGATCGGCGAAACGCAGCATGGCCTGGCCCGACTGGCGCGCGCCCAGGAACTCGCCGGGTCCGCGAATCTGCAAGTCGCGCCGGGCAATTTCAAAACCGTCGGTGGTTTCGCGCATGGTGCGCAGGCGCTCCCGCGCAATCTGCCCCAGCGGACTCTGGTACAGCAGCAGGCAGACGCTGGCCGCGCTGCCGCGCCCGACCCGGCCGCGCAGCTGGTGCAGTTGCGACAGGCCGAAGCGTTCCGCATGCTCGATCACCATCAGCGATGCGTTCGGCACATCGACGCCGACTTCGATGACGGTGGTGGCGACCAGCACATCCACCTCGGCACGGGTGAAGGCATCCATGACGGCCTGTTTGTCGAGCTGCTTCAGGCGTCCGTGCACCAGTCCGACGCGCAGGTCGGGCAAGGCCGCCGACAGCGCGGCATGGGTATCGGTGGCGGTCTGCAGCTGCAGCGTTTCGGATTCTTCGATCAGCGGACAGACCCAGTACACCTGCCGGCCTTCGAGCGCGGCGGCGTGCACGCGTTCGACCACCTCGTCGCGCCGGCTCTGGTCGATCACGCGGGTGACGATCGGGGTGCGGCCCGGCGGCAGTTGGTCGATCACCGAGACTTCCAGATCGGCGTAATACGTCATCGCCAGCGTGCGCGGGATCGGCGTGGCCGACATCATCAGCTGGTGCGGCACGATCACGGTCGGGTCCAGCGCCGAGGCCGTTGCCAGGCCCTTGTTGCGCAGCGTCAGGCGCTGGCCGACGCCGAAGCGGTGCTGCTCGTCGACGATCACCAGCCCGAGCCGGGCGAACTGCACGGCATCCTGAATCAGCGCGTGGGTGCCGATCACCAGTTGCGCCGCGCCGGATTCGATGCGTGCCTGCGCCTCGCTCTTGTCTTTCTTTTTCAGGCTGCCGGTCAGCCACGCCACGCGCACGCCAAGCGGCTCCATCCAGCCGGCGATCTTGCGGAAATGCTGGTCGGCCAGGATCTCGGTCGGCGCCATCAGTACCGCCTGAAAGCCGCTGTCGATGGCCTGCGCCGCAGCCAGCGCCGCGACCACGGTTTTACCGCTGCCGACATCGCCCTGCAGCAGACGCTGCATCGGAAAATTGGCCAGCAGGTCGGTGCGAATTTCCTGCAGCACGCGCTGCTGCGCCGTGGTCAGCTGGAACGGCAACTGGCGCTGGAAGGCCTGCGACAGCGCACCGATCAGCGGCAGCGGCGCGGCGCCCTTGGCACGCCGCGCCACCTGCGCGCGCTTGAGCGAGAGCTGCTGCGCCAGCAATTCATCGAACTTCATGCGCACCCAGGCCGGATGCGAGCGGTCCGCCAACGCGCTTTCGTCGGTCTCGGGCGGTGGATTGTGCAGCAGTCGCACAGCGGCCTCGAACGGCATCAAGTCCAGCCCGGCCAGCAGCGCCGGCGCGAGCGTGTCGCGCCAGTCGACCCGCGCCAGCGCGCTGGCGATGGCTTTGCGCAAATAGGATTGCGGCAGGCCTTCGCCGCTCGGATAGACCGGCGTCAGTACGTCCGGCAGCGGCGCACCTTCCAGCACCATCTTGTAAGTCGGGTGGACCATCTCGGCGCCGAGGAAGCCGTGCCGCAGCTCGCCGCGCGCACGCACCCGATTGCCTTCGGCCATCTGCCTGGTCTGGCTGCCGTAAAAATTCAGGAAACGCAGCACCACCACGCCGGTGTCATCGCTGATGGTCACGACCAGCTGGCGACGCGGCCGGAACTGCACGTCGCAGGCGCTGACCACGCCTTCGACCTGCACTGTTTGGCCGCCCATGAAAGCGGCTTCGCGCATCGGCACGACCTGCGTTTCGTCTTCGTAGCGCAGCGGCAAATGCAGCACCAGATCCATGTCGCTGCGCAGGCCAAGCCGGGCCAGCTTGTCTTCGGTCTTGTTGACGGCAGCGGGTTTGTTGGCGGCGGTGGAGGCGGACTTTCGGTTTGGTGCAGACATGGTGAACAAGGAAAGGAGCGCGACAGCGTAAAATGGCGGGTTGCTTGCCAGTCATGGCAAACCCTGCAACCTTAGCAGTTCCCGACCCGATTCGATACCATCCCGACGCATGTATTCACTTTCCGATTTTGACTTTGATTTGCCGCAAGCGCTGATTGCCCAGCATCCGCTGCCCGAGCGCAGCGCATCGCGCCTGTTGCAGCTCGATGGCGAGCGCCTGATCGATCGCGCTTTTGCCGATATTCTCGGGTTGCTGCAACCCGGCGACCTGCTGGTCTTCAATGACACCCGCGTGCTCAAGGCGCGCTTCTTTGGCCACAAGCACAGCGGCGGCAAGATCGAGGTGCTGATCGAACGCGTGCTCGACAATCGCACCGTGCATGCCCAGATACGCTCCTCGAAGTCGCCGGTCGCGGGCAGCAGCCTGCGCCTGGCCGATGCCTTCGATGTGGTGGTCGGCGCGCGCGCCGGCGAGTTTTTCACGCTGACCTTTCCGGACGACGTATATGCCTTGATCGAGCAGCATGGCCGCCTGCCGCTGCCGCCCTACATCGATCATGCCGCCGACGCCTTCGACGAGACCCGTTACCAGACCGTCTATGCCCGCGCGCCTGGGGCAGTGGCTGCGCCGACCGCCGGCCTGCATTTCGATCAGGCGCTGCTCGATCAGCTGACGGCGCGCGGCATCGGCTTCGCATATGTCACGCTGCACGTCGGCGCCGGCACCTTCCAGCCGGTCCGCACCGAAGTCCTGGCCGAACATGCGATGCATAGCGAGTGGTACACGCTGCCGCAGGCCACCGTCGATGCAGTCGCCGCTACCCGCGCGGCCGGTCGCGACGTGATCGCAGTCGGCACCACCAGCCTGCGCGCGCTGGAGTCGGCTTCGCAAAGTGGCACGCTGACGGCCGGCAGCGCCGATACGCGCCTGTTCATCACCCCCGGCTACCAGTTCAAGACGGTGACGCGCCTGATCACCAATTTCCATTTACCCAAGTCGACCCTGCTGATGCTGGTGTCTGCCTTCGCCGGATACGCGCCGATTCGCGCCGCGTATGCCCATGCGATTGCGCAGCAGTACCGGTTTTTCAGTTACGGCGATGCGATGTTCCTCACCTGTGCCGACCATGCTTGATTTCAAACTCCTCAACACCGACGGCCACGCACGACGCGGTCGCCTGACCCTCAATCACGGCGTGATCGACACCCCGGTCTTCATGCCGGTCGGCACCTATGGCTCGGTGAAGGCGATGTCGCCGCTCGAACTGACCGAGATCAACGCGCAGATCGTGCTCGGCAATACCTTCCATTTGTGGCTGCGCCCCGGCACCGAGGTGATTGCCAAATTCGGCGGGCTGCACAAGTTCATGGGCTGGGACAAGCCGATCCTGACCGACTCTGGCGGCTTCCAGGTGTTCTCGCTGGGGGCGATGCGCAAGATCAGCGAGGAGGGTGTCAAGTTTGCCTCGCCGATCAATGGCGACAAGCTGTTTCTGTCGCCGGAAATTTCGATGCAGATCCAGCAGGTGCTCAATTCCGACATCGTCATGCAGTTCGACGAATGTACGCCGTATGAAATCGACGGCCGTCCCGCCACCGATGCCGAGGCCGCCACCTCAATGCGCATGTCGTTGCGCTGGGGCCAGCGTTCCAAGAATGAATTTACCGGCGGCGGCAACCCGAATGCGCTGTTCGGCATCGTGCAGGGCGGCATGTTCGAGCATTTGCGCGACGAATCGCTGGCCGGTCTCGAAGAGATCGGTTTTGACGGCATCGCCATCGGCGGGCTGTCGGTCGGTGAGCCGAAAGAGGACATGCTGCGCGTGCTGGCCCATATCGGGCCGCGCCTGCCGGCGGACAAGCCGCACTACCTAATGGGCGTCGGCACGCCGGAGGATCTGGTGGCCGGGGTGGCCAACGGCATCGACATGTTCGACTGCGTGATGCCAACCCGCAATGCGCGTAACGGCTGGCTGTTCACCCGCTTTGGCGATATCAAGATTCGCAATGCCAAGCACAAGGACGACACCCGCCCGCTCGACGACAGCTGTACCTGCTACGCCTGCAAGAATTTTTCGCGTGCCTACCTGCATCATTTGCAGCGCACCGGTGAAATCCTCGGGGCGCGCATGAACACCGTGCACAATTTGCACTATTACCAGCAATTAATGCAGGACATGCGCGAGGCGATCGACGCCGGCGCCTTTGACGCTTTTCGGGCGCTATTTCACGCCAACCGGGCGCGCGGCACTTAAGCGCGCACCAAAGCGGCACAACGCCGATGTAGAATGCCGGGTCATTCATTCAACCCACTGGAGTTTCACGTGTTCATTTCCAACGCTTACGCACAAAGTCCGCTTGACGGTCTCGGCCTGAGCAGCAATCTGACCAGCTTCTTGCCGATCATTCTGATGTTCGTGGTGCTGTACTTCCTGATGATTCGTCCCCAGATGAAACGCCAGAAAGAACAGAAGGCGATGATGGACGCGCTGGCCAAGGGCGACGAAGTCGTCACCAGCGGCGGCGTGCTCGGCCGCGTGACCAAGGTCACCGACGGCTACATCACGATTGACATCGCCACTGGCACCGAAGTCCTTGTGCAGAAAGCCGCCGTCACCACGCTGCTGCCAAAGGGCACGATCAAGTCGCTGTAAGCAATTCCACAGCGCTCCACGGCGGCGCCCATGAGGGCGCCGCTCACTCTTGAACGCATACACATGAATCGCTACCCGCTCTGGAAATACATTGTTATCGTGATCGCGCTGATCTTCGGCGTGATCTACACGGTCCCGAACTTCTTCGGTGAATCGCCGGCCGTCCAGGTCAGCAGTGGCAAGGCCACCGTCAAGCTCGAAGCCTCGGTGCTGTCGCGCGTGCAGGAAGTGCTCGACAAGGGCGGTCTGCCGTCCACCGGCCTGTACTACGAACTCAACGGCGCGCAAGGCTCCGTGCGCGCCCGCTTCAAGGATCCGGATACCCAGTTCAAGGCCAAGGCCCTGCTGGAAAAGGAATTGAACGCCGATCCGTCCGATCCGACCTATCTGGTCGCCTTCAACCTGTTGCACAACACGCCGCAATGGCTGCAAAGCCTGCATGCGTTCCCGATGTATCTCGGACTCGACTTGCGCGGCGGTGTGTACTTCCTGTTGCAGGTCGATACCAAGGCGGTGCTGGCCAAGCGGCTGCAAGGCTTGCAGGGTGGGGTGCGCACGCTGCTGCGTGACAAGAATATTCGTCACGCCGGCATCAGCCGCAGTGGCAATGCGATCGAAGTGTTGTACCGCGATGTCGAAACGCGCGAAAAATCGCGTGAAGTGCTGGCCTCGCAACTGGCTGACATTCAGATGGCCGATGGCCTGGAAGGCACCGATCCGAAACTGGTGATCACCTTGAAACCGACCGCGCTGAAGTCGGCGCAGGATGACGCCGTCAACCAGAACATCGCCACGCTCGGCCGCCGCGTCAATGAACTCGGCGTGGCCGAACCGATCATCCAGCGCCAGGGCGCCGACCGCATCGTGGTGCAGTTGCCCGGTGTGCAGGACGTCAGCCGCGCCAAGGACATCATCGGCCGCCAAGCCACGCTGGAAGTGCGCATGGTCGACGAGACCGTCACGCGCGGTTCCGAGACCACCGCCGACATCCCGTTCAATTCCGAATTGTTCAAGGTCGGCAAGGGCGTGCCGGTCGTGCTGTACAAGGACCCGGTCATCACCGGCGACTATATTTCCAGCGCCACCGCCAGCTTCGACCAGAACCAGCAACCGGCGGTGGGCATCGACCTCAACGGCGATGGCGGACGAAAAATGCGCGAAGCCACCCGTGACCGGGTCGGCAAATCGATGGCCATCGTGCTGTTTGAAAAAGGCAAGGGCGAAGTCCTGACGGTGGCGACGATTCGCGACGAACTCGGGTCGCGCTTCCAGATTACCGGCATGGGTTCACCTACCGCCGCCGGCGACCTGTCGCTGCTGCTGCGTGCCGGCTCGCTGGCCGCACCGATGGACTTTGTCGAAGAACGCACCATCGGCCCACAACTCGGCGCCGACAATATCGCCAAGGGCTTCCACTCGACCCAGTACGGGTTTGCTGCGATTGCCGTCTTCATGGCGATTTACTACCTGATGTTCGGCCTGTTCAGCGTCATCGCGCTGTCGGTCAACCTGTTGCTGCTGGTGGCGATGCTGTCGACACTGCAAGCGACGCTGACCTTGCCGGGGATTGCCGCCATCGCGCTCACGCTCGGTATGGCGATCGACGCCAACGTGCTGATCAACGAACGCATCCGTGAAGAACTACGTGCGGGCAATTCGCCGCAGGCGGCGATTGCTGTCGGCTTCGACCGTGCCTGGGCCACCATTCTGGATTCCAACGTAACGACGCTGATTGCCGGTCTGGCATTGCTGATTTTCGGCTCCGGTCCGATCCGCGGTTTTGCCGTGGTCCATTGTCTGGGCATCCTGACCTCGATCTTCTCGGCGGTGTTCGTCTCGCGCGGTATTGCCAATCTTTGGTACGGCCGCCGCAAGAAACTCACCAGTATTTCGATCGGCCAGATCTGGAAGCCGCCCGTTGATTCGGCCACCAAGTCGGCTGTCACCACCAAGGAACTGTAATGGAATTATTTCGCATCAAAAAAACCATTCCGTTCATGCGGCATGCGTTGGTGTTCAACGCGATTTCGGCGCTGACGTTTGTCGCCGCGGTATTTTTCCTGTTCACCAACGGCCTGCACTTCTCCATCGAGTTCAAGGGCGGTACGCTGATCGAAGTAGCGTACAAGAACGTCGCCAACATCGAAGAAGTCCGCAAGACCGTCGAGAGCCTCGGCTATACCGACAACCAGGTGCAGAATTTTGGCACGGCGCATGACGTCATGATTCGCCTGCCGGCACAGCTGGGCGTCAACACTGCCCAGCAAAGCGGCAAGGTGCTCGAAGCGCTCAAGCAGAAGGATGCCGATGTCGAATTGCGGCGGGTCGAGTACGTTGGCCCGCAGGTGGGTGAAGAACTGGCGCAAAACGGCCTGACCGCGCTGGCGATGGTGATCATCGGCATCATGATCTATCTGGCGGTCCGGTTCGAATGGAAGTTCGCGGTCGCCGCCATCATCGCCAACATGCATGACGTGATCATCATTCTTGGCTTCTTTGCCTTCTTCCAGTGGGAGTTCTCGCTGACCGTGCTGGCCGCCGTGCTGGCGGTGCTGGGATACTCGGTCAACGAATCGGTCGTGATCTTCGACCGGATTCGCGAAAACTTCCGCACCCAGCGCAAGTCGTCGGTCACCGAAGTCATCGACAGCGCGATTACCAGCACCATTTCGCGCACCGTGATCACCCACGGCTGCACCCAGATGATGGTGTTGTCGATGCTGTTGTTTGGCGGCCCGTCGCTGCACTTCTTTGCGATCGCCTTGACGATCGGGATCTGTTTCGGGATTTATTCGTCGGTATTTGTCGCTGCCGCAGTCGCCATGTGGCTTGGCGTCAAGCGCGAAGACCTGATCAAACCGATCAAGGAAAAGGACGAAACGGGTGGCGCGGTCGTGTAAGTTGTTGGCGCCGCAGTCGCGTTGACGCGGCTGGCATTGATATTTCTCAACCCTCTGGACTGAAAAGTCCCGGGGGTTTTGTTTTAGTTGCTATGATGCAAGTTCAAGGCTGGTTTTTGCGGACTGGCTGTAACGTTCGCAGCGGCGACACGAGCGGATCGAACGTGTAATTTACCGCTGCAACCAATCTTTCCGGGAGCTGGCACAGGTTTGCCAGTCCCATCGACCAACACTCTGTCACCCTCACGATCGCGATTGTCGAGCTCACGAACATGCCAGAACAACAATCCGCCACCAGCCAGGCCTCGGTGAATCCCCATTACCTGAGCAAGGTCATGGAGCTGTCCGAGAACATGGACGTGGAGGCGAGCGAGGACATCCTTGATGCGCGCGGCAACAAGCTGATCGCGCGGGGTGCCCGCATCTCGCGCAACATGCAGGAAAGGCTGATCCTGCACAAACTGCGCAAGCCACTGGAATCCTGCATGACGATTACCGGTGGCATGAACGTCAATGCCGTCGTGTCCGAAGCGCGCCGCCTGCTCGACACCAATGAACCGCTGGGCTACATCCTCAAGGCCAGCGACGGCGCCGGCATGTCGCCGTTCGAGTTGCTGGAATCGATTCCGATTGGCAGCGTAATGCGGATGATGCTGACCATTACCGATCGGGTCGGACCGGCGGCATTCAGTCACTGCGTGATGGTCAGCATGATCGCCATTGCGCTGGCCAGAAAATCCGGCATGGCGCAAAAGGAGCAGATGGTCGCTGCCATCGGCGGCTTGTTGCATGACATTGGCGAACTGTATATCGAGCCGGAGTATCTGCGTTCCGGAAAACGCCTGCTGCCGCATGAGTGGCGGCATGTCGTGGTGCATCCGCGCATCGGCCAGTTGCTCATCAGTGAACTCGAGACCTATCCGGCGGCCGTCGGCATCGCCGTGTCCGAGCATCATGAACGTTTCGACGGCGCCGGCTACCCGCGCCGCCTGAGTGGTGCGCGCATCAGTCCGGTTGGCCAGATCCTGGCGGTCGCGGAAATGATTGGTGGTTTGCTGATGCAAAAGGAAAACCCATTGCGGCGCGCCGAATTGGCGCTGAAAATCATTCCGTCCGAGCACGCCCATCCGCTGATTTCGGTGGTGTCGAAGGCGCTGCGACTGTCGCAAACAACGCCAACCGATGCGATCAACATGATGTCGTCGCCGGAAGCCAGTGAGCGTATCCGCACCCTGCTGGACTATATTCCCGTCATCATCAAAACCGCCGGCCAGATGGCCGAACTGCCCGAACTGGCATCGACAGAGGCCAAACATTTGCTGGCGCAGACGATCTACCGCATCGCAAAGATCGAGCGCGCATTTTCCAGTACCGGGCTGGAAATGTATGCCCGTGACGGGCAGGTGCACAGCGGCGAAATCCTGTTTGAACTGATTGTCGCGACCAAGGAAATTCAGTGGCGACTGCGTGACGTGGCGCGCGACCTGGCATTGAATTCGTCGTCGTTTGCCGCCGTCGAAAGCGCGGCGCTCGCGCCCCTCATTGCCATGCTTGATGCCAGCCCGGATGCGCATCCGGCAGCGCCCGTCCATTGACAGGCGCTGCCGTGCTTCAGATCGACCGCGCCAGTTTTTCGGCAATGCCGATATAGTTCGACGGGGTCATGGCCAGCAACAAGTCCCTGGCCTCCTGCGGGATGGCAAGGCCGAGGATGAACTCGCGCAGGGCGTCTTTTGAAATGCCCTTGCCGCGGGTGAGTTCTTTCAGTTGCTCGTACGGATTGGCGATGCCGTAGCGGCGCATCACCGTCTGCACCGGTTCGGCCAGCACTTCCCACGTCGCATCGAGGTCGGCAGCCAGCCGCTCTGGATTGACTTCCAGCTTGTTCAGGCCGCGCAGGCAACTGTCATACGCCAGGATCGTGTAGCCGAAGGCGACGCCGATATTGCGCAGCACGGTCGAGTCGGTCAGGTCACGCTGCCAGCGCGAGATCGGCAGCTTGTCCGACATATGCTTGAGCATCGCATTGGCCAGGCCCAGATTGCCTTCGGAGTTTTCAAAGTCGATCGGATTGACCTTGTGCGGCATGGTCGAGGAACCGATCTCGCCGGCTTTCAGGCGCTGTTTGAAATAGCCGACCGAGATGTAGCCCCACAGATCGCGGTTCAAATCCAGCAGGATGGTGTTGGCGCGGGTGACCGCGTCGAACAGTTCCGCCATGTAGTCGTGCGGTTCGATCTGGATCGTGTACGGATTGAACACCAGGCCAAGCCGCTGTTCGATCACATTGCGGGAGAACGTCTCCCAGTCGAACTCGGGGTACGCCGACAGGTGGGCATTGTAATTGCCGACCGCGCCATTCATTTTTCCGAGAATCTCGACGCCGGCAATGCGTTCGGCAGCGCGCCGCAGACGCGCCACCACATTGGCAATTTCCTTGCCCAGCGTGGTCGGGCTGGCCGGCTGGCCATGCGTGCGCGACAGCATCGGCAGGGCGGCGTGCTCGCGCGCCAGCGCGGCGAGGCGGTCGATCACCGCCTGCAGGCCGGGCAACAGCACGTCGTTGCGGGCCGCCATCAGCATCATCCCGTGCGAGGTGTTGTTGATGTCTTCGGAGGTGCAGGCAAAGTGAATGAATTCGGACGCCGCGACCAGTTCCGGTACGTCGGCAACCTGTTCCTTGAGCCAGTATTCGACGGCCTTCACGTCATGGTTGGTGACGGCTTCGATGGCCTTGATGCGTTCGGCGTCGGTCTCGGTGAAGTCGCTGGCGAGCTGGTCGAGCAACGCCGCGGCAGTCGGGCTGAACGGCTTGATCTCGCTGAAGCCGGCGGCGGCGAGCGCCTGCAGCCACGCGATTTCGACCTTGACGCGGTGATGCATGAAGCCGGCTTCCGACAGGATCGGACGCAACGCGTCGGTGCGGCTGGCGTAACGGCCATCCAGCGGGGAGAGGGCGGAAAGAGGGGACAAGGGCATGATGGGCGCGCGGCAACGGTGAATGTGGAGGGCGGATTTTACCACCGCTGACGCTGCAGAAATCCGGTTTTGTCAAGCGCCGGGAATGGTTACGCAATGCCACAGTAACGACAAGTTGCGAGCCGGGAGCAGGGTTGCCGATGCTATAATCCGGCCAAATTCTCCCTCTAAGTGCCTATGAAACTCATCGGATCGCTCGCCAGTCCCTTCGTACGCAAAGTGCGTGTTGTCATGGCAGAAAAAAAGCTCGATTACGAGTTCGCACTCGAAGATGTCTGGCTTGCCACCAGCACCATTCAGCAATCCAATCCGCTGGGCAAGGTGCCATGCCTGATCATGGAAGATGGCGGCGCAATGTTTGATTCGCGCGTCATCGTCGAGTATCTCGACACACTCACCCCGGTGGGCAAGCTGATTCCCGCACATGGCCGCGAACGCGCCGAAGTCAAATGCTGGGAAGCGCTGGCCGACGGCGTCTGCGATGCCGCGTTGCTGGTCCGTCTGGAAAAGACCCAGCGTCCGGAAGCGCAGCAAAATACCGCCTGGACCGAGCGCCAGTTGTCGAAAGTCCACGCAGGTATCAAGGCGATGTCGACCGGCCTGTCCGACACGGCATTCTGTGCCGGCAATCAGTACACGCTGGCCGATGTCGCGGTGTGCTGCGCACTGGGCTGGATCAGTTTCCGGTTTGCCGAGATTGACTGGCGTGCCGACTACGCCAATCTGGCCAAGCTGTACGACAAGGTGATCGAACGTCCCTCGTTCAAGGAAACGGCGCCGCAGTAAGCGCTGCCAGGTCCGCCGGCGTTTCCGGCGTGACTGCGCTCAGCGGGGTGTCGATGATGCCGCCGCCGAGACACACGTCGCCCTGATACAGCACCGCAGACTGGCCGGGCGTGACCGCCCACTGTGCCACGTCAAAATCCACCCGCATGCGCACCGCGTCCATCATGCTGAAGCGGCAGCCGACATCAGCCTGCCGATAGCGCGTCTTGGCCGACATCACGCCGGGCGCCGGCGGTACTCCCGCAATCCAGCTGTTCTGCGTCGCTTCCAGTCCGTCTGCCAGCAACCACGGATGATCGTGGCCCTGCACCACATACAGGATGTTTTGTGCGATGTCCTTGCGTGCGACATACCAGGCGTCACTGCTGCCGTCGGCATTCTGATGGGCCTTGTTGCCGCCAATCCCGATCCCCTTGCGCTGGCCCAGCGTATAGAAACTCAAGCCGACGTGCTCGCCAATCGTATCGCCGTCGGGCGTCTTCATGGGGCCGGGCTGATACGACAGATAGCGGTTGAGGAAATCACGGAAGGGCCGCTCGCCAATGAAGCAGATGCCGGTGGAGTCCTTCTTCCTTGCGTTCGGCAGGCCCAGTTGCTCGGCCATCGTCCGGACTTCGGTCTTGCGGATTTCACCAAGCGGAAACAGCGTCTTCGACAATTGCGCCTGGTTCAGGCGGTGCAGGAAATAACTTTGATCCTTGGTGTGGTCGACCGCCTTGAGCAATTCAAAGCGACCCGCCTCGCTGGCTGACTCGCGCACCCTTGCGTAGTGGCCGGTGGCGATCAGGTCGGCACCCAGATGCATTGCATGATCGAGAAACGCCTTGAACTTGATTTCGGCATTGCACAGCACATCCGGATTGGGCGTGCGGCCGGCCTGGTATTCGCGCAGGAACTCGGCGAACACGCGGTCCTTGTACTCGGCGGCGAAGTTCACCGCTTCGATGTCGATGCCGAGCACGTCGGCTACGCTGACGGCATCGATCCAGTCCTGCCGGGTCGAGCAGTATTCGTCATCGTCATCGTCTTCCCAGTTCTTCATGAACAGGCCGATGACTTCATACCCCTGTTGCTTGAGCAGTGCCGCCGAGACCGATGAATCAACCCCACCGGACAAGCCGATCACGACCTTCTTCTTACTCATGCATGTCCCCGTAAATGGATGGATCGCTGAACAGCACCGACAGCGGCGTGCGCTGGCCGGCGAGGTAGTCATCGATGCAACGCATGACCAGTTCGCTGCGGTGCTTGCTGCGGCAGGCCATCAGTTCATCGTACGACATCCACAGCGCGCGCAGGATGCCGTGATCGAGAGGCTGGTCATACACCTGACCGGCATCGCCGCAAAACGCAAAGCGCAGGAACGTGGTGGCCTTGCCGGTGCGCACCGACAGATAGCGCGCCATGTAAAAGCCGATCAATGCGGTGGGCGTGAATTCATGCGCGGTTTCTTCCAGGGTTTCGCGCACCACGGCCTGCTCCAGCGATTCGAGCGGATCGAGATGGCCGGCCGGTTGATTGAAGCGAATGCCGTCGCTGGTCTCTTCCTCTACCATCAGAAATTTGCCGTCGCGCTCGACAATGGCCGCTACCGTCACGGATGGTTTCCAAATGTCAGTCATAGATTCCCCTGAAAGAGGCGCCATTTTACCGTGTGGCAGCGTCGCGTTGGTGCGCCGCGCAATTGTCGGGGCGGGTCCTGGTTTAATCCGCCACACAAGTCCGGCCGGAAGCATTTGGCGAATTGCGAAAAGGAGGGCAAAATCAACAACCTTTTCAAAACCATGTGTCGGTTACCGCCGGCCACCACTGTCGCAACCACGCGGCGAATATGACGATCCCTGTTGCCGCGGCACAGCATCTTTTAGTGGGAAATCCCTACCGTGATCAACTTGCTGCGGTGGAATTTCCGTGTAATATCAAAATGATCAGCTATTCCTCTTGGAGAAACTCATGAAAATCGGCATTCCCGCCGAGACACGGCCGGGCGAAACGCGCGTTGCCGCGACTCCCGAAACCGTCAAGAAACTGGTCGCCGCCAAGCACGCGGTCATCGTTCAGAGTGGTGCAGGCGTGGCCGCCAGCGTCACCGACGACGCCTACCTTGCCGCTGGTGCGACCATCGGTTCCGCCGCCGAGGCATTTGCCGCCGAGATGGTACTGAAAGTGCGCGCGCCCGGCCCCGACGAATTGCCGTTGCTCAAACCGGGCACCGTCGTCATCGGCATGTTGAATCCGTTCGACGGCGACAACATCGCTGCGATGGCGGCGCAAGGGCTGGTTGCCTTCGCGCTCGAAGCCGCGCCACGCATCACGCGCGCGCAGTCGATGGACGTGCTGTCATCGCAAGCCAACATCGCCGGCTACAAGGCCGTGCTGCTGGCTGCCAATACCTATCAGCGCTTCATGCCAATGCTGATGACCGCTGCCGGCACCGTCAAGGCCGCGCGCATGCTGATCATGGGCGTGGGCGTGGCAGGACTGCAGGCGATCGCCACCGCCAAGCGGCTCGGTGCAGTGATCGAAGCCTCCGACGTGCGGCCACCAGTCAAGGAACAGGTCGAGTCGCTCGGCGCCAAGTTCCTCGATGTGCCATTCCTGACTGACGAAGAAAAAGAAATCGCGCAAGGCAGCGGCGGCTATGCGCGCTCGATGCCGGCCGACTGGATGCGGCGGCAGGCCGAGCTGGTGCATGAGCGTGCCAAGCTGGCCGACATCATCATCACCACCGCGCTGATCCCGGGCCGCAAGGCGCCGATCCTGATCAGCGAAGAGACCGTCAAGGCGATGAAGCCGGGCTCCGTGATCGTCGACATGGCGGTGGAGCAGGGCGGCAATTGCCCACTGTCGGAACTCGGCAAGACCGTCACCAAATACGGCGTGCACATCATCGGCGAACCGAACCTGGCCACGCTGCTGGCGGCCGATGCCTCGGCGCTGTATGCGCGCAACGTACTCGATTTCCTGAAGCTGATCATCGACAAGGACGGCGCGCTGGCGATCAATCGCGACGACGAGATCGTTGCCGCGACGCTGTTGTGTTCCGGCGGCGATATCTTGCGCAAGCAGGCGTGACGATGCAGCGCATCATGTTGCGGGCCAAGCTGCACCGCGTCACCGTCACCCAGTGCGATCTGAATTACGAAGGTTCCTGCGGCATCGATGCGGATTTGCTGGACGCCGCCGACATCCGGCCGTTTGAAAAAATCGAGCTGTACAACGTCAACAACGGCGCGCGGTTCTCGACCTATGCCATCGTCGGCCAGCGTGGCAGCGGCAAGATCTCGCTCAACGGTGCGGCGGCCAGGCTGGCCCATCTGGGTGACCTGCTGATCATCTGCACCTACGCGCCGATGAATGACACCGAGGTGCAGCAGTACGTGCCCAAAGTCGTCTTCGTCGATGCCGCCAACCACATCACCAGCCTGAAAAAAATCTAGCGTCCAGGAGGACAACATGGAAGTCAGTCACACCATCATCAACCTCATCATTTTCGTGCTGGCGATTTACGTCGGTTATCACGTCGTCTGGACCGTCACGCCGGCGCTGCACACGCCGCTGATGGCGGTGACCAATGCGATCTCGGCCATCATCATCGTTGGCGCCATGCTCGCCGCCGGCCTCACCGAAGGTCCGCTCGGACAGGTCATGGGCACGCTGGCGGTAGCGCTGGCGGCAGTCAATGTGTTCGGCGGCTTTCTGGTCACGCAACGCATGCTCGAAATGTTCAAGAAAAAAGAGCCGAAGGCGATCAAGGCCAGTGAGAAGGGAGCCGCGCAATGAGCATGAATCTGGTCACCCTGATGTACCTGATTGCCTCGGTCTGCTTCATCCAGGCCCTGAAGGGACTATCCCATCCATCGACGGCGCGGCGCGGCAATGCGTTCGGCATGAGCGGCATGGCCATTGCGGTGGTCACCACCATCGCCCTGATCGTCAAGCTCAAGTCGGAGGCGCAGGGTTCGCCGCTGGGTTACGGCCTGGTGATCATTGCGGTGATCATCGGTGGCGGCATCGGCGCCTTCCTGGCGCGCACGGTCGAGATGACCAAGATGCCCGAGCTGGTCGCCGCAATGCATTCGCTGATTGGCCTGGCGGCAGTCTGTATCGCCGTGGCCGCTGTATCGGAGCCGTGGGCCTTTGGCATTGCGGCACACGGCGAGGCGCTGCCGTTCGGCAATCGACTCGAACTGTTCATCGGCACCTTTGTTGGTGCGATCACGTTCTCGGGTTCGGTGATCGCCTTCGGCAAGTTGTCGGGCAAGTACAAGTTCCGCCTGTTCCAGGGTGCGCCGGTCAGCTTCAACGGACAGCATCTGCTGAATCTGGCGCTGGCCATCCTGATGCTGGGCTTCGGCCTGATCTTCTGTTTTGCGCCGGGCGTTGATCCGGTCTGGCTGCCGTTTGTCCTGATGGCGGCCATTGCCTTCGTGCTGGGCGTGCTGATCATCATCCCGATCGGTGGCGCCGACATGCCGGTGGTGGTCTCGATGCTGAACAGTTACTCCGGCTGGGCTGCGGCCGGCATCGGCTTCTCGCTCAACAACTCGATGCTGATCATCGCCGGTTCGCTGGTCGGTTCGAGTGGCGCGATCCTGTCCTACATCATGTGCAAGGCGATGAACCGGTCGTTCTTCAACGTGATTCTGGGCGGCTTCGGTGGCGATCCGGCTGCCGCGGCGGCGGTTGGCGGCCAGGCTGCGCGTCCGGTCAAATCCGGCTCGGCGGACGATGCCGCTTTTCTGATGAGCAATGCCGAGACCGTCATCATCGTGCCGGGCTACGGCCTGGCCGTGGCGCGCGCCCAGCATGCCCTGAAAGAGCTGACCGAAAAGCTGATCCACAAGGGTGTCAACGTCAAGTACGCGATTCATCCGGTGGCCGGGCGCATGCCGGGCCACATGAACGTGCTGCTGGCCGAAGCAGAAGTGCCGTATGACCAGGTGTTCGAGATGGAAGACATCAACAACGACTTCAGCCAGGCCGACGTGGTGCTGGTGCTCGGCGCCAACGACGTGGTCAACCCGGCCGCAAAGGATCCGAAATCGTCGATTGCCGGCATGCCGATCCTGGAGGCCTACAAGGCCAAGACAGTCATCGTCAACAAGCGTTCGATGGCAGCCGGTTATGCCGGGCTGGACAACGAGTTGTTCTACATGGACAAGACGATGATGGTGTTTGGCGATGCCAAGAAGGTCATTGAGGATATGGTGAAGGCGGTAGAGTAATTTTTCGGGTAGCCGGACCTGGCACGTTGATGGCCACGACACACGTGGCTGTCTCGCTCGCATGCGCGAGGAGGGCGGTTCGTTCGAGCCGAGTCGGCGGGGAATGAATATCTTTTCCGAGACCCGGTGCGACCGCCGCGTTCCGACGAAACCGTTTGACGATAAACCCTTCATCACGATCGTTCAGTCGCAAATTCCGGCGCGCCGAAACAGAGTCTCGCGCCGCCTGACAATACCTGTTTCGGGTATCAAAATTCCCTTTATGGGTATTAAATTTTCCAGAGTTATTGACGGTACCCAGATTGGGTACCATAATTCCCATTATGGGTATTTATTCAGACGCACTTTTCACAAAAACGCAGCAGCGGGTGCTGGCAGTGCTGTTTGGTCAGTCGCAGCGCTCGTTTTACGCCAATGAAATCATCGGTCTGGCAGGTTCCGGCTCTGGGGGCGTGCAGCGGGAATTGGCACGTCTGGAGTCGTCAGGGCTGGTGACGGTGCACCGGATAGGCAATCAGAAGCATTATCAGGCCAACCACGATGCGCCGATTTTTAGCGAGTTGCGCGCGATCGTCTTGAAGACATTCGGTGTGGCCGATGTGCTGCGCGTTGCGCTGCAGCCGCTATGGCCGCAGTTGGATCTGGCGTTTGTCTACGGTTCACTGGCCAAAGGCACCGAGCGTGCCGGTAGTGATGTGGACCTGATGGTCATTGGATCGCTGCCGTCCAACGCCGAGCTGCTGAACGCATTGCTGCCGGCACAGAAACAGCTGGGTCGGGAGGTCAATCCAACGTTGTATTCGCCAGATGAGTTTGCGCAGCGTTTGCGCGATGGCAAATCGTTCATCCTGCGGGTACTCGAGAATCCCAAAATATTTGTCAAAGGATCAGAGCATGACATCGCGCGGCTCGGCGCCGCTGGCGAATCTGGCGCGCATTGGAAAACTCAAGTTGGAAGCACCTGATGCGCGCGAGCGGGCGGGCTTGTTGCGTTCGGCCAGTGTGCGCCTGCAGGATGCCCGGCAAACTGGCCTCTCATTGGAGAGCCGCTTCGACCTGACCTACAATGCCGCGCACGCGGCGGCGTTGTCGGCGCTGCGAAGCCACGGTTATCGCAGCGAAAACCGCTATCTGGTCTTTCAGTGCCTGGAGCACACGCTGGGGTTCACACCGCAGCAATGGCTGTTGCTCAATCAGGCGCACACCAAACGCAATCTGGCTGAATATGAAGGAGACCTCGATGTTACCGTGGGTTTCGTCACCGAGCTCATTGAGCAGGTCGCGTCGTTGATTGCTGCAGCGCAGGCGCTTGAGACAGCGCCATGAAGGAGAAGCGCATCATCTCAGGCGGCATGTGGTGTTTTGCCCGGCCAATGTTGATCGTACGCAGTCAGGGCAGTCCGCAGCCTTGCGTACGTCCGACCTGAGAATCCGTTGCTATCAATAGCAGCCTGCCATGCATGTTTTGATATGTGCATTTAACGAATAATCCATCGAGCACCGACCAATGCAATCCTATTCCGGAATTCAACTCAGTACAGCGCGTCTCGACCTGCGTCCACTGGCAAGCGGGGATGCGCCTGCGCTGTTCGAGATTCTCGCCAATCCGGAATTCATGCGCTACTGGAGTTCGCCCCCATGGACCGCCATTGAGCAAGCCGTCGCCTTCATCGAGAAAGATCAAGCCGAAATGGCGCGCGACGAGCACATTCGGCTCGGCATTTTTCTGCGCGAAACGGCCCGGCTGATCGGCACTTGCAGCCTGTTCAAGATCGATCGGCAATGCCGCCGCGCGGAGCTCGGGTATGGCATCGCTCAGCCGTACTGGCGCAGTGGTTTCATGTCGGAGGCGGTTTCTGCACTGCTCGCCTTCGGCTTCTCGACGCTGAATCTCAATCGTGTCGAAGCCGACATCGACCCGCGCAATACCGCCTCGGGCAGGAGCCTCGAAAAGCTGGGGTTCCTGCAGGAAGGCGTGCTGCGCGAGCGATGGATCGTGGGCGGCGAAGTCTCAGACTCGGCGCTGTATGGATTGCTGTTGAAGGAATGGCGTGCCCGCCAGAACACGGATTGATCGCCAGTGCGTGCCACGCATGCCACGATTTTTTGGCAATCCATTTGAAGCGGTAACGGTATGAACGGAGGCACGGCGATCCATCGTGGCAGGGGTATCCCGCACCCAAACCATCTGCCACAGCGGAGTTCCAATGAAACTTGCTCATATCCTGACTTCCCTTGCCCTGCTCGTTACCGCCCAAGCGCGTACGGCGCGAAAGACACCATGGATCGGCTGGAAGATATCGTCAAACAACGCGGCCTCGCGCGTGCGGCTGTCTTCGGCGTTGTCGCCGCCAAAAAAACGGACCTGAATGGTCCGTTTTTTGATGATGCCATGCCGCAAGGCGGCTATTTCGTTTTGCCCATCGTTTCCATCATGCGCACCGTCAGGTACAGGCGCGGCACCACGCTGTCGAGGTCGGCCCATTCGTCCGACGAGTGGATGCGGTCGCCGACGATGCCCATGCCATCTAGCACTACCGGCTTGCCGGTCTTGGGATTGTAGGCAAAGCCTGCGTCGGTGCCGTAGCGCATCGAGACCGGTGTGATCGACTTGCCGAGTTCCTTGTAGATGCTGTCGGCGGTGGCTGCCAGTTGATCGCTGCCGGCGTTCCTGGAGAATGGCGGACGACGGTTTTCGACCTTGACGCTGACTTCGGTGTCGGCGATCAGCTTGTTGCGAACGATCTTGTCGGCATCGGCCTGCACACGCTGGAGCTCACTCACGTCGGACATGCGCATATCTGCCGTGGCACTGGCTTTGTCAGGAATGATATTGACGCGTTCACCGGCCTTGATCACGGTCCAGTTGACGGTCGTGCCCTTCTCGGCGCTGCCCAGGTCCTTGAGCTGGATGATCTGGTTCGACAATTCGACCGCGGCATTGCGGCCCGCTTCCGGCGCCGAGCCGGCGTGCGATGCGCGGCCCTTGACGTCGAGGTGGACGTAAGCGATGCCGTTGGTGGCGACCGTCACCACATCGGCTTCAGGCGGCTCGAACACCAGCACGTAGTCCTGCTCGGACGACAGTTTGCTGATCATGTCGCGCGAACCGAGCGAGCTCTTTTCTTCGTCCGGATTGAACAGCACGGTCAGCGTCTTGTAATCCTTGAAGCCCCGCTCGCGCGCGATATCCAGTGCATACACGATCAGCAGCGCGCCGCCCTTGGCATCGGCGATGCCTGGGCCAAAGGCCTTGTTGCCGCTGATCGTGAAGGGGCGCTTCGCAGCTTCGCCGGTGCCGAACACGGTGTCGTAATGGATTATCAGCATGATGTTTCTGGCGCCCGTCCCTTGCAGCTTGCCGATTACCATCTTGCCGGCAGCCGGCGGCGCGGCGACGATCTCGACGCTGGCGCCGACTTCCTTGAGGCGCTGCGCCAGCAAGGTTTCGACCTGGGTCAGTCCCTTCGCGTCATCGGTGCCGGAATCGATATTGACCAGCGCGGCGAGGTCCTTGATCAGGACTTCCTTGCGCCTTTGTGCGGCCTCCAGCAGGGAGCTGTCGGCCTGCGTGGCCTGGGCGAAGGATGCGGCGCACGTGGTGCAACCCAGGGCGGCAACCAGCAACAGCAGGTATTTCTTCTTCATGGGGTCTTTCGTGGAATGGTCGATTGAAATTGTCGATTGAAGCGGTGGTGGGGCGATGGCGACCTCACCAGAATGCGAGGCAGCGGTATTTTTTGTGCGGCAAACGGGGGATGCGGATCTCGGTGATCTCGCGCACTCAGTCCGCTCCGATCCGCACCTGAGCAAGCAATCCGGCCTAAGGCTGCGGCTTGCCGGTGTCCTGCCCGGCCAGCGACTGCACCAGCACCGGGTCGCCGGCGCCCAGCGTCAGTTCCGGCGGCGTCGGCACCCGCACTGGTTTGCTGTGCATGTTGGTATTGCTGAGCACATTGCCAATGGCTTCCGGCGCGGCGTCCCAGACCGGATCGTCGATACCGTCGAACACGGTCTTGAGCTGCTGGCCCCAGGTATCGCGAATCATGCGGAAATACTGGTTCTTGTCGTCGACCGTGACGAAGCGCGTCACCGCCAGCTGGTCGGCCTCATAGACCAGCAGATCGAGCGGCAAGCCGACCGAAATATTCGAGCGCAGGGTCGAGTCCATCGAAATCAGCGCGCACTTGGCGGCCTCGTCGAGCGTGGTGTCCAGACCCAGTACACGGTCGATGATCGGCTTGCCGTACTTGGACTCGCCGATCTGGAAGTACACGCTTTCGTTTTGCGATTCAATGAAATTGCCGGCACTGTAAATCTGGAACAGGCGGCAGCGTTCGCCCTTGATCTGTCCGCCGAAAATCATGCTGGCGTTGAAGTCGATGCCGAATTTGGTGAGCGCCTCGCCATCGCGTTCATGCACGGTGCGAATCGCGTCGCCCAGAATTTGCGCGGCTTCGTACATCGTCGTCGCGGTCCAGAGACTGTGGCCGTCCTGGTTGACGTGGTTGACCAGCAGTTGGCGAATCGATTGCGAGATCGACAGATTGCCGGCGGTGAGCAGCACCATCATGCGGTCGCCGGGATTTTCGAACACGCTCATTTTGCGGAACGTGCCGATGTGATCGACACCGGCATTGGTACGCGAATCCGACAGGAACACCAGTCCCGCATCAACGCGCATGGCAACACAATAAGTCATGACTGAAACCTAAAACAAAACAAGGTTCTGATTCTACAGTGGCTGGCGCGATGCAGTGCGGCCAATGCAGCCACGCGGCAACATTCAGCTCATTTGAGGTTCTGGATCGTCACACGCACCTGCAGCGATTCAGTCCCGCCGCCGCGTCGCACCCCGCGCACCGGCGCCGAGGATTCATAATCGCGCCCCACCGCCAACCGGCACAAGGCATCGTTGGCAAATCGGCCATGCGTGACATCCAGACTGACCCAGCCAGTGTAGCCAGGTTCCTCGATCCAGACATCGACCCAGGCATGGGTTTCGGCGTGGTCGGAGCGGCCCGGGTCGATGTAGCCGGAGACATAGCGCGCCGCGATGCCGCGCGTGTGGCAGCAGGCGATGAACAGGTGGGCATGATCCTGGCAGACGCCGCTGCCGAGTTGCAGCGCTTCGGCGGCGGTAAAGGTGACATCGGTGGCGCCGCTCTGGTAGACCACCGCGCCACGCACTGCCTGGGCCAGCGCCAGCAAGTCTTCGCTGCGGCTGCCGACCGGCAGATACTGCGCCGCGAACGCGCGTACTTCGGCGGTCGGTTCGGTGCGGCTGGTCGGCATGGTGAACACCAGCGGCGAGACGGTATCGCAGGCGGTCAGCCGACCGCGGTCAAGCGGTGCAATATCGACAATGCCTTCGGCCACGATCGACAGTTCGGCAAAGCGGCCGCGCACGGTCAGCATGTGGCATTCGTTGCCAAAGGCGTCGGCAAAGGCATGGCGATGACCGGACGTGGTGATGTGCCAGTGATCGACATGCTGATGCGCGTCGCCGCGTGGTGTCAGGCGCAGCTGCTGGATGGTGTAGACCAGCGGCGCGGAGTAGCGGTACAGGGTCTGGTGGCGGATGGAGAGGCGCATGATCAGGCCGCCAGCGGAACCAGGAAATCGCGGCTGATGCGTTCGCCCAGCGCGCCAACGGTTTCCAGGAAATCGGTCAGATAATCGTCCAGGCCGGCGTCGAGGATGTCCTCGATGCGGCCGAACTGCAGCTCGGCACTGAGTTTGCCGGCGAAGCGTTCGGTATCGCGCGAGGTCTCGGTGCTGATCTGCTTCAGGTTGGCGACCAGTTCGGTCATGCAGGCCAGCAGTGAGCGCGGCATGTTCTGATTCAGGATCAACAGCTCGGCCACGCGCGCCGGTGTGATGACGTCGCGATACACCTTGCGATAGATCTCGAACGCCGATACCGAACGCAGCAGGGCGGCCCAGTAATAGAAATCGATCTGCTGCTCATGCGCCAAGGCCTGGTCGTCGCCCGCGCCGTGGAATTTGACGTCGAGGATGCGCGCCGTATTGTCGGCGCGTTCCAGAAAAGTGCCGATACGGATGAAGTAGAACGCCTCGTCCTTGAGCATGGTGCCGCTGGTGACGCCGCGCGACAGATGCGAGCGGTGCTTGACCCACTCGAAGAACTGGCCTGGATCGCGTTCCAGTTCGCCGGCGCGCAGCTTGGCCTGCAACCCCAGCCAGGTGGCATTGCTGGTTTCCCAGACTTCGGTGGTCAGGGTGCCGCGCACGGCCCGCGCGTTCTCGCGTGCCTGTTTCAGGCAGGACGCAATCGAGGACGGATTGCTCATGTCCTTGACCATGAAGTCGAGCACGTCCTTGGGTGTCACGCCGTCGTACTTTTTATCGAACAGCTCCTGCAGTTCGGAGATGTCGAGAATCGCGCGCCAGCCGCGCACGGCAGCCTGGCGCGATTGCGGCAGCAAGCCGGTCTCGGTGTTGACGTCCAGCATGCGGGCGGTGTTTTCAGCGCGCTCGGTGTAGCGCGCCATCCAGAATAAGTGATCAGCAGTGCGGCTCAGCATGTCATGCCTCCAGAATCCAGGTGTCCTTGGTACCGCCGCCCTGCGACGAATTGACCACCAGCGAGCCTTCTTGTAACGCAACCCGGGTCAGGCCGCCCGGCACCATCGAGATGGTCTTGCCGGACAACACGAACGGACGGAAGTCGAGATGGCGCGGTGCGATGCCCGAGTCGACGTAGGTCGGACAGGCCGACAGCGCCAGCGTCGGTTGCGAAATATAGCCATCCGGACGGGCGATCAGGCGGGCCCGGAAATCCTCGATTTCTGCGCTGCTGGCGGCCGGGCCGATCAGCATCCCGTAGCCGCCGGCGCCATGCACTTCCTTGACCACCAGCTCGGACAGGTGCGCCAGCGTGTACGCCAGGTCTTCCTTCTTGCGGCACTGATAGGTTGGCACGTTGTTGAGGATCGGCTCTTCGGCCAGGTAAAAGCGGATCATGTCCGGCACGAACGGATAAATCGACTTGTCGTCGGCCACGCCGGTGCCGATCGCATTGGCCAGCGTGACGCGGCCATCGCGATACACCGACAGCAAGCCCGGCACGCCCAGCGATGAGTCGGAACGAAATGCCAGCGGATCGAGGTAGTCGTCATCGATGCGTCGGTAAATCACGTCGACGCGCTGCGGTCCGCGCGTGGTGCGCATGTACACCGCGTTGTCATCGACGAACATGTCCTTGCCCTCGACCAGCTCGACGCCCATCTGCTGCGCCAGGAAGGCATGCTCGAAATACGCCGAGTTGTACATCCCCGGCGACATCACCACCACGGTCGGGTCGGTCACGCCGACCGGCGCCACCGAACGCAGGTTATCGAGCAGCATGTCAGGGTAGTGCGCCACCGGCGCGATCTGGTGGCGCGCGAACAGTTCGGGGAACAGGCGCATCATCATCTTGCGGTTTTCCAGCATGTACGACACGCCCGACGGCACCCGCAGGTTGTCCTCCAGCACATAGAATTCGCCCGCGCCGGCGCGCACGATATCGACCCCGGCAATGTGCGCGTAGATATCCGAGGCGACCGAAATGCCCTGCATCTCGGGCCGGTACTGGGCGTTGCGGTAAATCTGTTCGGCCGGGATCACGCCGGCCTTGATGATGTGCTGGTCGTGATAAATGTCGTGCAGGAACATGTTCAAAGCACGGACCCGTTGCACCAGCCCGGCCTCCAGTTGCATCCATTCGGCGGCGGTGATGATGCGCGGGATGATGTCGAACGGAATCAGGCGTTCGGTGCCGGCATCATTGCCATAGACCGCGAAGGTGATGCCGACGCGATGAAAGATCAGATCGGCTTCGGCCTGCTTGCGGGCAATGATATTGGCCGGCTGTTCGGCCAGCCAGGTCTGGAACTCGCGATAGTGCTCGCGCACACCGCCTGCACCAGCGCTGTGCATCTCGTCAAAAAAATGGGTCATGCCGTAATCCTGTCTCGGTTTTTTGGGAGAAGCGCTCAGACTTTGCCGTCTTGTGCAGACAGGGTATCAAGAAATATGCCAGTGCCAATTTATTCCGGTCGCCGCAGGCGATCAACCAAGGCCAGCGTCTGTTGATCCGGTGGTGGCGTCAGCAGGCTGACCACGATCAGCGCCAGGAAGCCGGCCGGCACGCCGAAGATTCCGGCCGATATTGGTGCAATCTGAAACCACTGCCCCGCAACGGAGCCACCCAGCGCCGGATGGGTGCGCAGCATGTACAGCACGCACACTGAAAACCCGACCAGGATGCCGGCCACCGCGCCGGCCTGATTCGCGCGCTTCCAGAACATCCCCAGCGCCAGTGCTGGAAACAGCATCGACGCGGCCAGTGAAAAGGCCGCGCCGACCATCGACAGGATGTTGCCCGGTTTCAGCGAGGCCACATAGGCCGCCACCAGCGCCACTACCAGCAACAGCAGTTTGGAAATCGTCACGCGCTTCTGGGTCGAGGCGTTCGGGTCGATCTTTTTGTAATACACGTCGTGCGACAGGGCGCTTGAAATCGTCAGCAGCAAGCCGTCGGCGGTCGACAGCGCCGCTGCCAGGCCGCCGGCGGCGATCAGTCCCGAGATCACGTACGGCAAGCCGGCGATTTCCGGCGTGGCCAGCACGACAATATCGCCATCCAGCACGATCTCGGCCAGCTGCACGATGCCATCGTGATTGACGTCGACGATGCTTACCAGCGGATTGCTCTTGTCCAGGTTGCTCCAGTAGGAGACCCATCCCGGCAGATGCGAAAACTCCGAGCCAACCAGCGAGGTGTAGATATCGACCTTGACCAGCACCGCCAGCGCCGGAATCGTGATGTACAGCAGCATGATGAAAAACAGCGTCCAGAACACCGACTTGCGCGTGGCCCGCACCGAGGGCGTGGTGTAGTAACGCACCAGCACATGCGGCAGGGCGGCGGTGCCCATCATCAGGCACAGCACCAGCGCCAGAAAATTGTTGCGCTTGGCATCGGAGGCGGCGCGATCGGCGGCCGGGAACGGCTGCGCATGCGGCAGGATGGGTGCGGCGCGCGCCAGATACGAGTTGCGGGCTTCGGACCATTTGCGTTGTGCGTCGGCCGGGTTTTGCGGATAGGCGGCCAGCGCCCGGCTGGCGCTTTTGATGTCGATCAGCGACGCATTGTTGCGCCGTTGTTCCTCGAGCTTGTGTTGTGCATCGAGCTGGCCGTCGGTCCAGGATTGCGGCAGGGTGCGCAAACGGACCTCCAGGTCGGCGGCGCGCTGCCGGAACACGTCGCGCACCTGTTGCTCCCTGGGGTCGGCATTGAGCACTTTTTCGCGTGCGCTCAGCGTCGTCAGTGCGGTGCCGTAGGCGACCTGCGGCACCGGCACGCTGGTGTGCTTGACCGACAGCCACATCACCGGAATCATGTAGGCGATCAGCATGATCAGGTACTGCGCCACCTGGGTCCAGGTCACCGCCCGCATGCCACCCATGAACGAACAGACCAGGATGCTGGCCAGGCCAAGAAAGATCCCGACCGAAAAATCGACGCCGGTAAAGCGCGAGGTGATCAGGCCCACGCCGTAAATCTGCGCCACCACATACGTGAACGACACGATCACAGTGGCAATCACTGCCAGCATGCGCACCACGTCATTGCCATAGCGCCCGCCGTAGCGCGCTGCCAGATAATCGGGGATCGTGTACTGGCCGAACTTGCGCAGATACGGCGCCACCAGCAGCGCCACCAGCACGAAGCCGCCGGTCCAGCCCATGATGTAGGCCAGTCCGTCGAAGCCCTGCAAATACAGGCCGCCGGCCAGGCTCAGAAAGCTGGCCGCCGACATCCAGTCGGCGGCGGTGGCCATGCCATTGAAGATCGCCGGCACGCGTCGGCCGGCGACATAATATTCCGAGACATCGGAGGTGCGGCTCATCACGCCGATGCCGGCGTACATCACGATGGTCGCGAACAGGAACAGGTAGCCGATCCAGATGCGCGGCACACCTTCCTTTTCAAGGATCGCCAGTGCCCCCAGGAACAGCAGGAAGCCGAGCACGAACCAGGCGTAATAGCGCTGCAGGCGAAATTCGAACGGCCTAACTGCCATGGTCTTCCCCGGGAACGTAACGGCGATCCAGTGCGCGCATGCGCCACGCATAGATGGCGATAATCGCCACATACAGCAGCGTCGCACCCTGCGCCGCCAGATAGAACGACAGCGGCCAGCCCAGCAGGGTCAAGCCATCCAGGTCGCGCGCGAAAAAAATGATACCGACCGTTATCACGAACCAGCCCGACAGCAATTGCCATGTCAGCCGGCGGGTTCGCTCCCAGTGGCGGGCCTGGTTGAGGGGTGCTTGCGGCATCAGTCGAACTCCTCACTGGAGGCCGGCGGGCGCTCCATTGGCAATGTGATGCGGAACAGGCTGCCCGGCGTTTTCGGGTCCTGGCTGTGCGGATTGTTGAAGATGTCGATTTCGGCGCCGTGCTGCTGGGCGATCTCGCGCACGATCGCCAGTCCCAGTCCGCTGCCCTCCGCGCCGCTGCCGAGGATGCGATAAAACCGCTCGAACACATGGCGTCGCTCATTGGGCGGAATGCCGGGGCCGGTGTCCTCGATTTCCAGCATCGCATGCTGGCGCTCGTCATCGGTGCGCACGCGGATCGTGACGCTGCCATGCGACGGTGTGTAGCGCAGCGCATTGTCGATCAGGTTGCTCAGCATCTCGCCCAGCATCACCGCGTTGCCCAGCGCGATGACGGGGTGACCCGGCTGCTCGAACCCGATATCGATTTCCTTGGCGAAGGCAATCGGCACCCAGTCCTGCACCACCTTGCGTGCCAGCTCGGCCAGTTCGATCGGCACGAACGGCGTCGCGCGCGGGGTCTGGTTTTCGGCGCGCGCCAGCGTCAGCAACTGATTGACCAACCGGGTCGCCGACTCCGAACTTTTCGACAGTTGCTCCAGCGAGCGATGGATTTCGTCCTGCGAGGTCTGGCGCAGCGCCAGTTCCGATTGCATGCGCATGCCGGCCAGCGGCGTTTTCATCTGATGGGCGGCGTCGGCGATGAAGCGCTTTTGCAGCTGGATGGTTTGCGACAGTCGTTCCAGCATCTCATTGAGCGAGCGCACCAGCGGCGAGATTTCCTCGGGCACCTGGCCCGATTCGATCGGGCTCAGGTCGTCCGGCCGGCGCGCCCGGATGCGCTGCTGCAGTTCGACCAGCGGCGCCAGGCCGCGTGCCAGCGCAAACCAGACCAGCGCCAGCGCGACCGGCAGGATGATGAATTGCGGCAGGATCACGCCCTTGATGATTTCGTTGGCCAGTTGTGCGCGCTTGTCGAGGGTTTCGCCGACCTGCACCAGCGCCATGCGCGGTTCGCTTGAGGCGCCGCGCGCGGCGCTGGTGCGGCGCAAATCAACCTGCACGTAGGCCACCCGCACCTCGGCGCCGTGCATGCTGGCATCACGGAACTGGACCGCGCTGCCGGGCGGCTTGTCGTCCTCGGCCGGGGCCGACAATTCGCGTTCGCCGTCGACGAACTCGCCGTGCGGGCCGAGCACCTGGTAGTACACGGTGTCGACATCGTCGGCGCGCAGGATGTCGCGCGCCGCGCCAGGCAGCAGCGCCACCACCTTGCCATCGACCTCGCGCACCTGCTGCGACAGCACGGTCACGCTGTCATCGAGGGCGCGGTCGAATGGTTGATTGGCAATCGACTTGGCCACCAGATATGTGATCGCGATACTCATCGGCCACAGCAGCAGCAGCGGCACCAGCATCCAGTCGAGAATTTCACCGAACAGCGAGCGTTGAATGCGTTCGTCGGCGGTATCGGCGTCGAACGGCGCAGACGCAGACGCAGGCGGCGCGGCGCCGCGCTCAGCGTCCAGCCGGTGCCACATCGCTGAATTTCTCCAGGCAATAGCCGAGGCCGCGCACGGTAGCAATGCGGACGCCCTCGCATTCGATTTTCTTGCGCAGGCGGTGGACGTAGACCTCGATGGCGTTGTTGCTGACTTCCTCGCCCCATTCGCACAGATGATCGACCAGTTGCTCTTTCGAGACCAGCCGGCCGGTGCGTTGCAGCAAGACTTCCAGCAAGCCCAGTTCGCGCGCCGACAAATCCAGCATCTGTTCATGCAAATAGGCGATACGGCCGACCTGATCGTAGGCCAGCGGGCCGTGCCGGATCACGGTCGGTCCGCCGCCGACGCCGCGGCGGGTCAGGGCGCGCACGCGCGCTTCGAGTTCCGACAGGGCAAACGGCTTGGCCATGTAATCGTCGGCGCCGAGATCGAGTCCCTTGACGCGTTGTTCGATCGAATCGGCCGCGGTCAGAATCAGCACCGGCAGGTGGGAATTGCGCGCGCGCAGTTTGCGCAGCACCTCCAGCCCTGACATGCGGGGCAAGCCGAGGTCGAGAATCAGCAAATCGAAATCCTGGGTCGACAGCGCCAGATCGGCTTCGACGCCATTGCCGACGCAATCGGTGGCATAACCCGATTGGCGCAGCGAGCGCGTCAAGCCATCGGCCAGCACGCTGTCATCTTCGGCAAGCAGAATACGCATGATGGATGGTCTCCGGACCGCGCAACACTGAATTGTGTTGGCCTTATTGTCCGGCCATTATCGCCGCGTCGGGCTGTAATCCGGAAAGAATTCGCGCAGCAGGAATTGCTGCAGGCCGGGCAGGTCCTCGGTGCGGGCGCTGAGCGAGACCTGGCGGCCAAGTTTGTGCGAATCCCAGGTGAAATCTTCCTGGGTATGCTGGCGGATGATGTCGATCATTTTCTTGACCACTGCAATCCGGATATCTTCTTCCGCGCCTTGCTCGACGCTAAGCTGCTGGCTCCAGTTGCGGCTGGCTTCCTTTTTCCAGCCGCGGAACAGGAATTCGGCGTGATGCGCGCCAACCAGTCCCAGCTGGAACATGCCGCCGCCGCTTTCCTTCTCGACGCCGGCAGCCTTCAATGCCGATGTGATGTTGGCCATCGCCGCTGCCTTGCCGCGCGCATCATCCTGTTGCTGGGGAGTGCCGCGCTCGGCCTGCTGCGCCGCCTCGGCCTCGGCCCGCTGGCGCTGCTTGCTGGCCAGCCGGCTGGAGAAATCTTCCTCGGGCGGCTGTTCGACCGGCGGGCGCGGTGGCGCGGTCTGCTCGGCCGGTTCGGTGATTGCATTCGGATTCGGTGGCCGAGAGATGGCCTGCGGCGCGCGCGGCGCCTTCGTCTTGCGCGGCTTGCTCGGACGCAGCGGCGGCACCTCGATGCCGCGCGGCTTGCTGGCCTTGCTGGATTTGTCGGGTGTGTTCGGCAGCAGCAACAAGGTGGTCTCGACGTCACCCTTGCCCGGCGGCTTGACCATCGGCGGACTCTTGTGGGTCAGGATCAGCCACAGGACCAGCGCGTGCAACAGCACCGAAATGATCAGGCCAACCGAGATCGCGCTGCGCTTCGGACGTGCCGGCGCCACCGGCGCGGTGCGGTCGGTGCTGCGGCGGCGCTGCTGCCGAATCGGAGAAGTGGTGTCGTCTGGCAAAATGCGGCAACCTTGCGGTCCTGGGTTGGTCACAGCTGCATGGCTGGAATCGCAATCGGAATAATCCGGCGCGTCGAGGCCAAAGACTAACACCGGAGCGGGATGCAAATATTTCTGCGTGTATCACCTCATTGGGCAATGACAGCGGTGCGCGATGATGATTCAATGGCGTCCGGCGCGTGGGATTCTGGCAAATGCCAATCATTTGATCCGCAATAAAAGCTGTGCTTGCATAAACCACTGTTTGTTTATACAGTACGGCCTGTGCTGAATTTTCCGATGCCGAACAGATTTCGTTCGGCGGCATCACTCCACCGTTGAAAGACAATCCATGGACGACAAAAAAACCGTATCCGGTTCCGACAAGAGCAAGGCGCTTGCTGCTGCGCTGGCCCAGATTGAAAAGCAATTCGGCAAAGGCTCGGTCATGCGCATGGCCGACGGCGCTGTGGTCGAAGAAGTGCAAGTGGTGTCGACCGGCTCGCTGGGCCTCGACATCGCGCTCGGCGTAGGCGGCTTGCCACGTGGTCGCGTGGTTGAAATCTATGGTCCGGAATCGTCCGGCAAAACCACGCTGACACTGCAAACCATCGCCGAGATGCAAAAACTGGGTGGCACCTGCGCTTTCATCGATGCCGAACACGCGCTCGACGTCGGCTATGCCCAGAAGCTCGGCATCAACCTGTCCGAGCTGCTGATTTCCCAGCCCGACACTGGCGAGCAGGCACTCGAGATCACCGATGCACTGGTGCGTTCCGGCGGCGTTGACCTGATCGTGATCGATTCCGTCGCCGCCCTGACGCCACGCGCCGAGATCGAAGGCGACATGGGTGATTCACTGCCGGGTCTGCAGGCACGGCTGATGTCCCAGGCGCTGCGCAAACTGACCGGCTCCATCAACCGCACCAACACACTGGTGATCTTCATCAACCAGATCCGCATGAAGATCGGCGTCATGTTCGGCAACCCCGAAACCACGACCGGCGGTAACGCACTGAAGTTCTACGCATCGGTGCGGCTGGATATCCGCCGTACCGGCTCGATCAAGTCCGGTGACGAAGTCATCGGCAACGAAACCAAGGTCAAGGTCGTCAAGAACAAAATCGCACCGCCATTCAAGGAAGCGCATTTCGACATTTTGTATGGCGAAGGCACATCCCGCGAAGGCGAAATCCTGGATCTGGGCGCTGATGCAAAGATCGTCGAGAAGTCGGGTGCCTGGTACAGCTACAACGGCGAGCGCATCGGCCAAGGCAAGGACAACGCCCGTAATTACCTGAAAGAGCGGCCGGAGCTGGCGCGAGAAATCGAGAACAAGGTCCGGGTTTCGCTGGGCGTGCCGGAATTGGGTGTGGCCAAGTCGGCAGAACCTGCCGGCAAGAAAAAGGCTGCCGACAAGGTCGCCGTCGACGTCAAGGATGATGTCGCCGAATGAGGTGTTGCGCCCGGGTGGGCGCAGCGTCCGCCACCGGCTTGATGCGCTCGCATTGAGCCGATGGCTGGTTTCCCGGCTGCTTCGGCAGCGATTACATTCGTCACTTGTAGCGGCGCAATGATGGCAAAGCCCCGGATCAGCCTGAAGTCCAGGGCGTTGCGTTACCTGTCAATGCGCGAGCACAGTCGGCTGGAATTGGGCCGCAAGCTGCAGCGCTATGCTGAGGACGGTGACGATGTCGATGCGTTGCTGGACTGGCTTGAAGGCGAAAAATTCCTGTCGCAAACCCGTTTTTCCGAATCCCTGATCCACCGTCGTGCCGCCCGGTTTGGCAACAACCGCATCGTCTCCGAGCTGCAAAGCCATGGGATTGCCGGCGAGGCACTGACTGGCCTGAAACAAAAACTGCAAATTGACGAGCTGGCCCGGGCGCGCGACGTCTGGCAGCGCAAATTCGGCAAGCCGGCGGCGGATTCTGCCGAGCGCGGCAAGCAAATGCGGTTCATGCAACAACGCGGGTTTTCCGGTCGCGCCATTCAGGCGGCGATGCGCACGCGCCCTGACGAAGACGACTTTCCGACGTCTTTTGACGACAACTAACCGCGACCAGCACGTTGGATCGCCCGATCCGATGCTGTGATCCTGTTTTCAGCTGTGCTACACTTTCCCGGTTTTTGCACTGCCGCATGAGCGGCTGTGGACACAGAATCTGTGCTCACTCAACGCAAACGCGGCGCATCTTGCCGCCCTTACTGGCATTGGTCCGTATGCCCCTTTCACCACCGGTTTCCCGACGTCAGCTCAAGCACACCCGCACCTTGTCGGTCGAGGCGTTTGCACGCGACGACGGTCTGTGGGACATCGATGCCCGGATTACCGACATCAAGACGCGCGTTGTCACCCTGGCTTCTGGTCGGCGCGAAGCGGGTGACGCGTTGCATGACCTCAAGCTGCGCATCACCATCGATCTCGCCTTCAACATTGTGGCCGCTGAGGCTAGCTCCGATGCCGTTCCGTATCCCGGATTCTGCGACACCATCAGCCCCGCCTACCAATCGCTGGTCGGGCTGAACCTGATGCAGGGTTTTCGCCACCAGCTCAAGTCCCGTGTTGCCGGTATCGCTGGCTGCACCCATCTGACCGAGCTCGCGCAAATACTTCCGACCGCAGCGATCCAGGCGTTCGCTGGCGATGTGATCGACACGCGCGACGGCGACGCTGCCGATGACGGCGCCGCCAAACCATTTCAACTTGATCGCTGCCACGCCCTGCGCACGGACGGCGCCGCGGTCGCCCAGTTTTATCCGCGCTGGTCAGTGCCAGCCGTAACACGGTTCCAATCCAGTTAGTCAACCCAGCATTTTTTCGATCAGCGTCTGAAGGGAAACCCGCATGAAAATCCATGAGTACCAAGGCAAGGAAATCCTCCGCAAATACGGCGTCACGGTGCCGCGCGGCATTCCATGTAACTCCGTCGAGGAAGCCGTCAAGGCGGCTGAAACACTGGGCGGACCAGTGTGGGTCGTCAAGGCCCAGATTCACGCTGGCGGTCGCGGCAAGGGCGGCGGCGTCAAGGTCGCCAAAACGCTGGAACAGGTGCGCGAATACGCCACCGCAATCCTCGGCATGCAACTGGTGACCCACCAGACCAGCCCGGAAGGCCAGAAAGTGCGCCGCCTGCTGATCGAAGAAGGCGCCGACATCAAGAAAGAACTGTACGTCAGCCTGGTCACCGATCGCGTCACGCAACGCGTGGTCCTGATGGCCTCCAGCGAAGGCGGCATGGACATCGAAGAAGTCGCCGAGAGCCATCCCGAGCTGCTGCATCACATCGCCATCGACCCGGCAGTCGGCCTGACCGACGCCGACGCCGATGCGATCTCGACCAAAATCGGCGTGCCGGCCGCGTCGCTTGCCGATGCCCGTACCCAGCTGCAAGGTCTGTACAAGGCGTATTGGGAAACCGACGCCGCACTGGCGGAAATCAATCCGCTGATCCTGACCGGCTCCGGCAAGGTCATCGCGCTCGACGCCAAGTTCAACTTCGACGCCAACGCGCTATATCGCCAACCGGAAATCGTCGCCTACCGCGATCTGGATGAAGAAGATCCGGCCGAAGTCGAAGCCTCCAAGTTTGACCTCGCCTACATTTCGCTCGATGGCGATATCGGCTGCCTGGTCAACGGCGCCGGTCTGGCCATGGCGACCATGGACACCATCAAGCTGTTTGGCGGCGAGCCGGCCAACTTCCTCGACGTCGGCGGTGGCGCCACGGCAGAGAAGGTCACCGAAGCGTTCAAGATCATGCTCAAGAATCCTGGCCTGAAGGCCATCCTGGTCAACATCTTCGGCGGCATCATGAAGTGCGACGTGATTGCTGAAGGCGTCATCGTGGCCTCCAAGGCAGTGTCGTTGCAGGTGCCGCTGGTGGTTCGCATGAAAGGCACCAACGAAGACCTCGGCAAGAAGATGCTGGCTGAGTCCGGCCTGCCGATCATCGCCGCCGACACCATGGAAGAAGCCGCGCAGAAAGTTGTCGCCGCCGCCAAAGCCCACGCCGTCAAAGCCTGATAAATCACGACCAACAAGAGCGCACAAGGAACCACCATGTCGATTCTGATCAATAAAGATACCAAAGTAGTCACCCAGGGAATCACCGGCAAGACCGGGCAGTTCCACACCCGCATGTGTCGCGAGTACGCCAACGGCATGAACTGCTTCGTCGCCGGCGTCAATCCGAAAAAAGCCGGTGAAGATTTCGAAGGCATTCCGATTTTCGCCACCGTCGCCGAAGCCAAGGCCCAGACCGGCGCCAACGTGTCGGTCATCTATGTACCGCCAGCCGGAGCCGCCGCTGCCATCTGGGAAGCCGTCGAAGCCGACCTCGATCTGGCAATTTGCATCACCGAAGGCATTCCGGTGCGCGACATGATGGCGCTGAAGGACCGCATGTCGAAATCCGGCAGCAAGACCCTGCTGCTCGGACCAAACTGCCCGGGCCTGATCACGCCGGACGAAATCAAGATCGGCATCATGCCGGGCCATATCCACATGAAGGGTCGTATTGGCGTGGTTTCGCGCTCCGGTACGCTGACCTATGAAGCGGTCGGCCAGCTGACCGCGCTGGGTCTGGGTCAATCGTCGGCAGTCGGTATCGGCGGCGATCCGATCAACGGCCTGAAGCACATCGACATCATGAAAGCCTTCAATGATGATCCGGACACCGACGCAGTCATCATGATCGGTGAAATCGGCGGTCCGGACGAAGCCAATGCGGCCTACTGGATCAAGGACAACATGAAGAAGCCAGTGGTTGGCTTTATCGCCGGCGTCACCGCACCACCGGGCAAGCGCATGGGTCATGCCGGCGCCTTGATCTCGGGCGGCGCTGATACTGCTGAAGCCAAGCTGGCCATCATGGAAGCCTGCGGCATCAAGGTCACGCGCAATCCGTCCGAGATGGGCCGTCTGCTGAAATCTGTGTTGTAATCAAGCCGTTAAAGTCAGCTTGCGGGGAGCTTCGGCTCCCCGCTGCATTTGCGCAATCCGTTCCCGCCATGCGACCACGCGTGCGCCGGAACCCCTCTACCGGATTCAATGGAATTTTTAGCACAACTGAACTGGCTCGCTGTCGGCCAGATCATCCTGATCGACCTGCTGCTGGGCGGCGACAACGCCATCGTGATCGCACTCGCATGCCGCAACCTGCCCGACCATCTGCGCCTCAAGGGCATTCTGTGGGGGACGGCGGGCGCCATCGGCATCCGTATCGTGCTGATCACCTTCGCCGTGACCTTGCTCGCCGTGCCGTACCTGAAACTCGCGGGCGGGCTGATGTTGCTGTGGATCGGCGTCAAGTTGCTGTCCGACCAGGGCGACAGCCACAGCGAGGTGCATGCCGACGCGCGCCTGGCCGCCGCAGTCAAGACCATCATCATGGCGGATCTGGTGATGAGCATCGATAACGTCATTGCCGTGGCCAGCGCCGCCGACCAGGCCGCCGGCGCCTACCGCATGGTGCTGGTGGTGTTCGGCATACTGGTCAGCATCCCGATCGTGGTCTGGGGTAGTACACTCGTGCTCAAGCTGATGGAACGGCTGCCGCTCATCATCACCTTCGGCGCAGGCTTGCTCGGCTATCTGGCCGGTGAGATGATAACTTCCGACCCGGCAGTGGCGCCGTGGCTGGCCGTCAGCCTGCCGCACGGCATGCCGCAATTGGCCCTGATGGGCGTCGTCGTGCCGCTGCCCGGATGCATCGGCGCCGTTGCCGTCGTGTTGGCCGGCAAGTTGCTGGCAGCGCGTGGCGCGGCCCGCACCATGCCAAACGCATGATCGACCTTCTGGATTTGAACGCCTTGATGAAAGCACGACGTGATGGTCCGCAACCCGCCGCCCCCGCGCAGGCAAGCGATTGAGCATGGAATCTAATCTCAATCTGGAATTCGCCTCCATGACCGACACCGGTCGGGTGCGTGCGCACAACGAAGACTCGATTGTGCTCAGCCCCGACTACGGCGTCGCGATTCTGGCCGATGGCATGGGCGGCTACAACGCCGGTGAAGTCGCCAGCACCATCGCCACCGCCGTCATCCGCGAAGTGGTGGAGGCCGAGCTGCATGAATCGCAACCCGGCGATCAGCTCAACCGCATGAAGTCGGTCAGTCACCTGCTCGACGAAGCCGTCACGCAGGCCAACCTGGCGATTCTGGATGCGGCGCTGGAAGAACCGGACTTCAGCGGCATGGGCACCACGCTGGTGATGGCGCTGTTCCATCATGACAAAGTCACGCTGGCGCATGTCGGTGATTCGCGCTGCTACCGCTACCGCAACGGACGGCTGGAACAACTCACCCGCGATCACTCGCAACTGCAGGAACAGATCGATGCCGGCCTGGTCAGCCCGGAATGGGCCCAGTTCGCCCAGAACAAGAACCTGATTACCCGCGCGGTCGGCGTCGATGCCGAATTGCAGGTGGAAGTCCACGAATACACGATCCAGACCGGCGACCTGTATTTGCTGTGTTCCGACGGCCTGTCCGACATGCTGATGGCGCAACAGCTCGAACAGGTCCTGGGCGACTCCGCTTCCGACCTCACGTTGAAGGCAGAAACCCTGGTCACGCAGGCAAATGAATGTGGCGGAAGAGACAACATTTCCGTTATCCTTGTGCGCGTCCGTTCGGTCAGCAGCGAAAAAGCCGGGCTGTTCGGACGCATCATGAACTGGATGAAATAACAGCCCACTGCGGCACAGACACGAGCGTGGCAGATCAGTCGACCACGCCGCGATGGAGAGACAGCAATGGCAAAGATAATCGTTTCCATGGATGGCCAGCTTTTGCAGGAGGTCGCCCTGACCAAGGAGCGCATCACCATCGGCCGCCGTCCGCACAACGACGTGGTGCTCGACATGCGCTCGGTGAGCGCCGAACACGCTGCCATCATGACCTTCGGCAACGACTCGTTCCTGGAAGACCTCGACAGCACCAACGGCACCCAGGTCAACGGTCAGCCGGTGCACAAGCACTATCTGCAGAATCACGACGTGATCCAGCTGGCGAAGTACGAGATCCGCTACTTCAGCAGCGTGCTGCGCAAACCCGGCGACGTCGTGCCGCCTATCGTCTCGGCGTATGCCAAGGCGCAGCCGGTCATCGGCAGCGAGACCCGGCAACGCGGCGAAACCTCCATCTCCGGCACTGTCGCCGGCGAGCCGGGGCCGATCCCGGTGGTCAAGGTCATCAGCGGCCCCAGCGCCGGCAAGGAACTGGTCCTGACCAAATCCCTCACCACCATCGGCCGCCCCGGTGTCCAGGTCGCCGTGATCACGCGCCGCCCGATGGGCTTCGTCATCACCCATGTCGAAGGCGATACCTATCCGCTGGTGAATGGCGTTTCGATCGGCAAGTCGGTGCATCCGATTGTGTCGGGTGACGTGATCATCCTGTCCGGCACCGAGATGGAGTTCTTGCTGCGTTAGTGCTGTGCACGGGTTTTGCAGTGTGTCGGAGTGTGAATTTGACCGGGCGGTAAGGCGGTCAGTCCGTTAAAAGTGCGACAAGAAATGGTTGGGGTGACGAAATTTGTCAGTTTCTAGTGAGAAACTTTGTCACTTTGCTCGCCGAATCCGGGAATTGGCATCGAAAACCCCCCTTTTTCTGCTGGCACGGCGCTTGCGAAGGGGTAGGCATGGCAGAAACCTCTGTCTACTTCCAACGAGGAGAAGCAAAATGAAGATGGTCAAAAAAGCACAACAGGGTTTCACGCTGATCGAATTGATGATTGTGGTTGCGATTATTGGTATTTTGGCTGCGATTGCATTGCCTGCTTACACGGACTATACGATCCGTTCGAAAGTCAGTGAGGGTATGGTTGTTGCTGAAGGATTTAAAACTCTGATCGCCGAGTCAACCACATTAGTTGAACTGGGCGCCAATGTCGGAGCCGCCAACGCTTCGGTTGCTGCTGCTAACCCGACTAAATACCTGTCATCGATTCAAGCAGTACCTGCTTCAGGCATAATCACTGCAATTTACAACCTCACGAACGTCGGTGCTGCTGGTACGTTGGTTATTTCTCCATACATTAAGGGCACGGCCGGTGTGCAAACCTTGGCAGCCGCTTTGCTAGCCGGTAATACCGGTGCGATCGACTGGGCATGCCGTGGTCTCGGTGGTACTGCTGCGACGGCTGGCAACATGGCTGGCGCTACCGCAGGTTCACTGGCAGTTAAGTATTCGCCTGCAAACTGCCGCTAAATTATGCTAAGCACGACTCTAAGGAGTAGTGTGGTTCTACCAGCACAAAATGGAGCCATGAATTCCTTGCCGAATTCATGGCTTTTTTTGTGATAACTCGGTTTAATATCTTAAAGTTCCGTGACGAATCGACGCGACTGGGTCCGGGACCCTAAAGTTTCGGTGCGGCCGTTAACTGATTAAAAACATACTCTCCATGCCATTAAGAATTAAAGCAGCTTTAACTCATTTGTTGGTGAGTTTTCTCATAGTTTCAACTGTCCTAATTTTGGTTATTTTAGTTTGGTATCCAGGGAATTACTTTGGTGCGGCTGGTGTTTCAAAAATACTTTTTGTTTTCGCGTTGGTTGACGTCTGCGCCGGACCGCTGATCACGCTAATTATTTACAATCCATTTAAGCGTTCGCTGAAAATGGACCTAGGCTGTATCGCGTTATTGCAATTTGTTGCGCTGGTCTACGGCGTGAATGCAATTTATAGCGGCCGCCCTGTTTATTTGGTTTTCAATGTCGACATGTTTACCATCGTTTCGGCTACAGATATTGCCGATTCCGAGCTTAAGAAATCCAAAATTAAATATTTGCCAAGAACTGGCCCGGTAGTGGTGGGAGCACGCCTTCCGCTCAATTCGAACGAAAGTAGAGATATTTTGTTCTCCGCTTTGAATGGTGGTGCCGACTTGCCACAGTTGCCAAGATACTATCTTCCTTATGAAAGCCTGGCGGTAGACGTTAAGAAGAAAATGCTTGAATTCGATGCGTTAAAAAAGCGAATTCCTGAAGCCAAGTCGAATGACGCCAATTTAAAAATTAACGCGGCATTAAAGAACGCCAGACTGAAAATTGCTGACGTCGGCTTTATCCCTATTCGCGGCAAAATCCAGGACATGACGATGATGGTGCGACGCTCCGACAGTGCGATCGTTGAAATGCTGGCAATCGATCCGTGGGGGAATTGACTGCCCTTAGCAATTATTGCGGGCGTTGAGACTTAAGCCACCCAATCCCCCGACCGCCCCCCATGCTTCTCCAGCACCCGCACCGCATGAATCACCATCCCCCGATCCACCGCCTTGCACATGTCATACACTGTCAACAACCCCACCTGCACCGCCATCAACGCTTCGATCTCCACCCCGGTCTTGCCAAACGTTTCCACCTGCGCGGTGCAGCTCACGCTGCTGGCTGACGCGTCGACACTGAATTCCACCACCACCCGCGTCAACGCCAGCGGATGACACAGCGGTATCAGATCCGCCGTGCGCTTCGTCGCCATGATTGCGGCGATGCGGGCGATGCCGAGTACGTCGCCTTTTTTTGCGGTGCCTGACTGGATCAATGCCAGCGTTTCCGGCTTCATGCTGATCGTGCCGCTGGCGATGGCGACGCGGTGGGTCTCGCTTTTGGCGCCGACGTCGACTATGTGGGCCTGGCCGGCGCTGTCGAAGTGGGTCAGGCCGTCGTGGGTCGCGCTGTTGTCGGGAGTGGTCATGGCGTGGCTGCGAAAAAAAAGTGGAATGCGGAAGGGCGGAATGCGCCGGTTTGGGCGGCGCGTTGAGCGGGTATCATAGCACCGTGAAATCCACTTCCAGCCACATGGCCCATCCCGCGTTTCTACCGTTTTCCGCAAGGTTGCGCGCCGCCGCGCTGGCCGCTGCCGTGGTGCTGGCGATCGCTGCGCCGCTGGTTGCGGGGGCGTCGAACCTCAACGACAACGTCAACCTGCCCAATCTCGGCGACACCGACCGCGAGTCGCTGTCGCCGCTGATGGAACGCAAGCTTGGCGAAGAAATCATGCGTGACATTCGCCGCAATCGCGATTATCTGGACGATGCCCCGACGCTCGAATACATGAACGAGTTCGGCAACAGCCTGCTCGCCGCCCGGCCGGAGGCGCGCGGCGAAGCGGGCTATGACTATTTCTTCTTTGTCGTGCGCGACCCGCTGCTGAACGCCTTTGCCTTGCCGGGCGGTTTCATCGCGGTCCATTCGGCGCTGCTGCTGGCGGCGCAAACCGAGTCGGAACTGGCATCGGTGATGGCGCACGAGATTGGCCACGTGGCGCAACGCCATATTGCGCGCCAGATCGGGCAGCAAAAGCAGGACGTGCTGATCCCGCTGGCCGGTGCGATTCTGGCGGTGCTGGCGGCCAAGTCGAGTCCCGATGCGTCGGCTGCGCTGCTGGCAGGCTCCGAGGGGATTACGCTGCAACGCCAGCTCAACTTCAGTCGCGACGCCGAGCGCGAAGCCGACCGGGTCGGTTTGCAGATCATGCGCGACGCCGGATTCGAGACCGCTGGCATGGTGGCGTTCTTCGGTCGCCTGCAGGCGGCGTCGCGTGGCTATACCGACGTGATTCCGCCGTGGCTGAATTCGCATCCGCTGACCACCGAGCGCATCGCCGACATCCAGGCGCGCACCCGCGACATGCGTTACCGGCAGCATGCCGACAGCCTCGATTTCCAGTTAATCCGGGCCCGCATGCGCGTGCTGCAGGACGACTCCGAACAAGGCTTGCGCGATGCCAGCGAAGGCTATGCGGCGCAGCTGCTGCAAAAGAGCCGGGCGCAAACCATTGCCGGAAAATACGGCCAGGCGCTGGTGGCGTTCAAGCGCGGCGACCAGCCCAGGGCGCAGCAGTTGTTGCAGGAAGCGCGCACGGTAATGCGCGCCGGCGCGCCGCAGGATGGCGGCGACAGCAGCGTGCTGGATTATCTGGCCATCGATATCCAGCTGGCGGCCAAAAAATACGCCGAGGCGGTCAAGACTGCCGATACGGCACGCCAGCGCTTTCCGTTCTCGCGCGGGCTGGCACGACGCTATGCCGATGCGCTGCTGGCGGCGGGTCGCAATGACGAGGCGATGGTGTATTTGCGTGATCAGATCCAGCTGTACCGGCAGGAGTCGGCATTGCAGGAGCAGCTGGCGCAAGTCTATTCAGCGCAGGGCAAGCTGGCCTTGCAGCATGTCGCGCTGGCCGAAGCGTATGCGATCGATGGCGGTTTGCACGCTGCGATGGATCAGCTGCGCATCGCCCGCAAGGCGCCGGATGCATCGTTTTATGACCAGGCCCTGATCGATGCGCGCGAGCGTGACCTGCAGCAGCGCTGGCGCGATTCCCTGCCGGACAACAAGAAAGACAAGCCGCTGTAAGAACGCCTGACAAGGCGTGTCTGGCAAGGCGCCGCGCCGCAGACAGGCCACCTGTACGCCAAGGCGCGGCAACGCAGCAAGGCGCGTTTGTCAGCCGTTCTGCGCACCGCGTTGCCGGTCAATGCTTTGCTGTGTGCGCTGACACAATCCCGCATACACGTCGTCGTCCAGGTTGAGCGCGGTCCAGGCCGTTTGCGAGACCGCCGACGAGGCTTGCTGACCTTCTTCGGTGGAGGCCAGCTGGTGCACGATGGCATTGGCGATGTGGACCAGCGCAGCCAGAAAGCCGGCGCCCGGGCGATCCGGCGCATGATGTCCTTCGATCGCAAGTCGCATCACGTCGGAAAATTGCCAGTTGGTTGCCAGCAGCGCGCCGGCAGCGGCGTGATCGATCCCGAAGATGGCGACTTCCGCTTCCAGCATGGTGCAATCGTGTTGCTGCCGGTACGCCAGCGCCGCCGCATAGTCCTGCGGAAAGCAGGTCACCAGCACCAATCGGCCAATATCATGCAGCAGCGCCGCGGTGACGGCGATATCCGCCTGCATCCCGATGTGCCGCGCCAGGATCCCGGCCGCGGTCGCCGCCGCGGTCGAGTGCTCCCAGAATTGCTTGTGATCGAAACCGGGGCAGGTGCGTTCCGGAAAGCAGCCGGTCAGCGCCGCCATGATGATCATGGTTCGCACGTGCTGGAATCCCAGCAGCGTGATGGCTTGCTGAATCGTCGTGACTTTGACGCGGGTGACAAAAAACGCCGAATTGGCCAGGCGCAGGGTCTTGGCGGTCAGGGCCAGATCCTGCGATACCTTTTCGGCCAGCACGCTGATGTCGGCATCGTCCTGGTCGACCAGATTGAGCAGGCTCATCACCACGGCGGGCAAGGAGGGCAGGTCATGGATATTGTCGATGACGGTAGATAATTCAAGCACGGCCATCTGTGGTCTCCTGCTGTGGTGGGTGTGATGGCGCGGATCGCGGCCCGCTCAGACAGGCGGATCGGGCTGCGGTCGCGCTACAAAGCCGAAGTGGTTCGCCAGTTTATCGTATGCCAGCCGGCCCAGGAGGTGCTGTTGTGCACAATATGCCAACATTAACGGGGGTGCTGCACCGGGCTGTTCGAGCCAGTCGAGCAACGCGTCGTCGCTGGCCGGCTTGCCGTCGATCTGCAGCAACGGCAAACAGCGCGCGGTGTCGCGGTCATCGAGCAGCGCAACGCAGGCGCCGGCTCGCAGCACCAGTTGACCGCGCTCGGTCAGCCAGCCAGCGTCGAGCCGATCCAGCCGCTGGCCGGTGTGCAGGACGAAGCCCTGTTCCGCATCGAAATGGGCGATATACGGTGTCGCTTCGAGATTCACATACACCCGTTGCGGACCGTTCTGAAAGTACCAGCGTCCGGCGGCATCGCTTTGATAATTGCGGTTGATGAAGGCCAGCAGGGCGACGTGGGCGATGCGGTCGCCAGGCTGGTCGAGCCGTTGCGCGGCTTCGTCGCGCATGCGCCAGTAGCCGCGCGCATCGAGTCCGAGCCAGCCGAAGCAGTGCGGCACGTTGGGCCATTTGGCCATGGCTTGCTTGACGGCGTCATCCATGGCGCGGGCTGCCTTGTTGCAGGAACTTGACGAGGCGGCGCGGCAGCCAGTCGATCCGGCCGGGCAACGACCCCACGGCAAAGCCGACATGGCCGCCGGTGACGGGATATTCCAGCGTGACCTGCGAGGCGGCGGTCTGCGGCAGATGGCGCGCCGGCAGGAACGGATCGTTCTGCGCATTGAGCACCAGCGTCGGCACCGTGATGTCATCGAGTACGTGCCTGGCACTGGCGCGATCCCAGTAATCCTCCGTGTTGCGATAGCCGTGCAGCGGCGCCGTGACCACGTTGTCGAACGCATACAGGTCCCGCGCCGCGAGCATTTTGTCGCGGTCGAACAGGCCCGGGAACTGGTCGAGTTTCTGCAGGCATTTCGGCTTGAGCGTTTGCAGGAATGCACGAGTGTAGATACGGTTGACGCCCGACGACAGCGCTGCGCCGCCACCGGCCAGATCGAGCGGTGCGGAAATCGCGCAGGCCGCATCGATGAAGTCGGCGCCGTGCTGCGATTCGCCCAGCCAGCACAGCAACGCGTTGCCGCCCAGCGAAACCCCGGTGGCATAAAACGCGCTGGCGGCGCGCGCCACGCTGCCGGCCCGTAATTTGCGGATGACCCACTCGACTTCCTGCGCATCGCCGGAATGATAGAAGCGTGGCGCCAGGTTCATTTCGCCGGAACAGCCGCGAAAATGCGGCACCGCGCCAGACCAGCCGAGCGCCTGCGCGTGAGCCATCAGCGAGCGGCAATAGTGGCTGTCCGACGATCCCTCGAGGCCATGAAACATCACCACGAAGGGCATTCCGGGCTTGCCGTCGACGAAATCGACATCGACGAAATCGCCGTCCGGCGCGGTCCAGCGTTCACGCCGGTACTGCACCACCGGCTTGTTGATGCAGGTAGCCGGATAAATGGTTTGCAGATGTCCGCCGGGAAGCCAGCGCGGTGCCTGATAGTCCATTGTTTGCTCCTGTCTGATCGGATCGACGCCGCACGAATTGCCGGCAGCGCAACCGCATGCCCGGCAAGCCGGATCAATGCAACGTGGTCGACGCCTTGACTTCGGCGGCTGCCTTGCCCGGCGCCACGGACGCATGGTGCACGGCAATGCGCCAGCCCAGTGGCGTCTTCACGTACACATTGGTGGCAAGAACGTGACGATCCTGCCGGTCATCGGCGCCACGCATCTGTTCTAACACACTGTGCGTGGCCGCCATCATGTTCTGCATCACATGCAGTTGCAGTGGATGAATATGCACACCGCCCTGTTCGAAAATGGCTTGCCACGAGGCGCGAATGGCGGCGTGGCCAATCAACCGCGGCGCCCCCGGATGGATGCAGACGATTTCTTCATCGTCGGCCCACAGCGCCATGAGCGCGTCGAGGTCGGCGCGACCGAGTGCGTCATAGAAGGCGACTTCGGTGTCGTCGGGCGTGTCGGCGAGATGCTTTTTGCGGGACATGATGGCCTTGGCGCGGTCGTTTGCAGTGCTGGTTGTCAGTGCGAGCGGGCCGACTCGCCGGCCTTCATTGCATATTCGGTGCCGCAATACGGACATTTGGCGTGGCCAGTCTTGCTCATGTCCAGAAAGACGCGGGGATGCGAGGACCAGACCGGCATCGCGTCATTGGGGCAATGGGCTGGCAAATCATGTGCGCCAAGTTCGACAATGGCGGTGGGTGCGGTGTGAGCGGTCATGGAAATTTCCAAAGTTGGCAGGCAAATGAATGCAGAGTTTAGCGGATTCGGGCTGCACAAAAGAATCATCGGTAAAATACGCCTTTAATTCCTCCTGAAATCCGATGAATCCCGCCGAAGTCAGTCCCGACCGCTACGCCTCCCAGCTTGTTGAAAAACGCGCCTTCTCCGAGGGCTTCAAGTTTACGGCTGCGACCATGCCCGGTATTGCGGCATGGGGCATGGTGGCGGGCATGGCGATGGTCAAATCCGGCCTGACGCTGTGGCAGGCGCTCGGCATGACGATGCTGGTGTTCGCCGGCTCGGCCCAATTGGCGGCGCTGCCGCTGATCGCCGCCGGCGCGCCGGAGTGGGTGGTGTTCGTCACGGCGCTGGTGGTGAATCTGCGCTTCGTCATCTTCTCTGCCGTGATCGGACCGCATTTCGCGCATCTGCCGTGGTTCAAGCGACTCTGGTATGGCTACTTCACGGCCGATATCATGATGGGATTTTTCCCCTACCGTTTTCCGGCCGAGACGCTGCATCACCCGGCTGGCAAAGTGGGGTTCTATACCGGCATCTGCTATCCGAACTGGTTTGCCTGGCAGGGCGGCTCGGTCATCGGGATACTGCTGGCAGGGCAGATACCCGAAAGCTGGGGCATCGGCTTCGCCGGCACCATGGCGCTGCTGGCGATCATGATCACGCTGACGATGAACCTGGCGGCGCTGGCCGGTGTCGTGGTGGCCGCCGTGGTGGCGATTGCCGCCGCAAACTTTCCGTACCGGCTTGGTCTGCTGGTGGCGGTGCTGGCCGGGATGGCGGCGGCCATGCTGGTAGACCTGCTGATCGATCAACCCGCCAAGGAAAAAGCCCCATGAGCACCATCGAAATCTGGATCACGATTGCACTGCTGACGCTGGCGACGCTGATTTCGCGCAGCACCTTCTTCGTCCTTGGCCACGCCGTCAAGTTGCCGGAGCGAGTGCAACATGCGCTGCGCTACGCCCCCGCCGCGGCGATGGCAGCCATCATTGCACCGGACCTGATGCTGGCAGGCGGAACGCTCAATCTCAGTCCGGCCAATCCGCGCCTGCTTGCGGCGGTGGTGGCAACCGTGTTTTTTATTGGCACCAAGCATCTATTGGGGACGATCATCGTCGGCATGGCGGCTTACACGCTGCTGCGCCTCTACCTGTAGAACGCCAAAACGGGTTTTTCGACATGGCGCTGGGGTAAAATAGCGCCTCCCCAATCACTGACGACGACACTTGCCCATGCAATTCAAACGACTCAGCGATCTGATCGCCAGCGATCAACTCGACGCAAAACGCGTCTTCATCCGCGCCGATCTGAACGTGCCGCAGGACGATGCCGGCAACATTACCGAAGACACGCGCCTTCGCGCCTCGGTGCCGGCCATCCGCATGGCACTCGACGCCGGCGCTGCCGTGATGGTGACCTCGCACCTGGGACGTCCGACCGAAGGCGAATTCAAACCGGCCGATTCGCTCGCGCCGATTGCCGTGCGTCTGGCCGAACTGCTGGGGCAGCCAGTTGAACTGCGCCAGAACTGGGTCGACGGCGTCGATGTCAAGCCGGGACAGGTGGTGCTGCTGGAAAATTGCCGCGTCAATCGCGGCGAGAAAAAGAACGATGAAGCGCTGTCGCGAAAAATGGCAGCGCTGTGCGATGTCTATGTCAATGATGCGTTCGGCACCGCGCACCGCGCCGAAGCCACCACCTACGGCATCGCCCAATTTGCGCCGATCGCCTGCGCCGGCCCGTTGCTGGCCGCCGAGCTCGATGCGCTGGGCAAGGCATTGAACGCGCCGGCGCGGCCGCTGCTGGCGATTGTCGCCGGTTCCAAGGTGTCGTCCAAGCTGACCATCCTCAAGGCGCTGGCTGCCAAGGTCGACCATCTGATTGTCGGCGGCGGCATCGCCAACACCTTCATGCTGGCGGCCGGCCTGAAGATCGGCAAATCGCTGGCCGAAGCCGATCTGGTCAATGAGGCCAGGGAAATCATCGCGCTGATGACCGCGCGCGGCGCCTCGGTGCCGATTCCGACCGACGTTGTCTGTGCGAAAGAATTTTCGGCCAGCGCCGAAGCCACCGTCAAGAACGCCACCGATGTCGCTGATGACGATCTGATCCTCGACATCGGTCCGGTTACTTCGGCGCTGCTGGCGAGCCAGATCGCGCAGGCCGGCACCGTGGTCTGGAACGGCCCGGTGGGCGTGTTCGAGTTCGACCAGTTCGGCAACGGCACGCGCACGCTGGCGCTGGCCATTGCCGATGCCAAGGCGTTTTCGATTGCCGGCGGCGGCGACACGCTGGCCGCCATCGCCAAGTACGACATCGGCAGCCGCATCGATTACATCTCGACCGGCGGCGGCGCATTTCTCGAATTTTTGGAAGGCAAAACCTTGCCGGCAGTGCAGGTGCTCGAACAGCGCTTCACCAGTTAATTCTGCTGAATTCACTCCTACAACCAAAGGCCTCCATGTCGCTCTCCCGCGCCACAAAAATCGTTGCCACCATCGGCCCCGCCTCGAACGATCTGGAGACGCTGACACGGATGATCGAAGCCGGCGTGAATGTCGTGCGCCTGAATTTTTCGCATGGCCAGGCGCAGGACCACATCGACCGCGCCGCCATGGTGCGCCAGGCGGCAGCCAACTGCGGCCAGGAAATCGCCATCATGGCCGATCTGCAAGGCCCGAAGATCCGGGTTGGCAAATTCGAGAACGGCAAGATCGAGCTGGTCAAGGGCGCCAGCTTCGTGCTCGATGCCGCCTGCGCGCTGGGCAACCAGGACACGGTCGGACTCGACTACAAGGAATTGCCGCGCGACCTGCGCGCCAACGACGTGCTGCTGCTCAACGACGGGCTGATCGTGCTGATCGTCGACAAGATCGTCGGCAGCCAGATCCACACCACGGTGCGCATTGGCGGCGAGCTGTCCAACAACAAGGGCATCAACCGCCAGGGCGGCGGCTTGTCGGCGCCGGCGCTGACGGCCAAGGACATGGAAGACATCAAGACCGCCATGAGCATCAAGGCCGATTACGTCGCGGTGTCGTTTCCGAAGAGCGCGACCGACATGATGATGGCGCGCCAGCTGGCCAATATCGCCGGTGAAGCGTTCGGCCACAAGCCGCAGATGATCGCCAAGATCGAACGCGCCGAAGCGATTCCGGTGCTGCAGGAGATCCTTGACGCGTCCGACGGCATCATGGTCGCGCGTGGCGATCTGGCCGTCGAAGTCGGCAATGCCGCCGTGCCGGCGCTGCAGAAGCGCATGATCAAGATGGCGCGCGCCTCGAACAAGATCGCCATCACCGCCACGCAGATGATGGAGTCGATGATTTTCAATGCGGTGCCGACCCGCGCCGAAGTCTCGGATGTCGCCAATGCGGTGCTCGACGGCACCGACGCGGTGATGACCTCGGCTGAAACGGCGTCGGGGCGTTATCCGGTCGAGACGGTCGAAGCCATGCACGCCATTTGCATCGAAGCCGAAAAATCCGAGGATTACAAGCTCGACGCCGATTTCCTGAATGTGACGTTTACCCGCATTGATCAGTCGATTGCGTATGGCGCGCTGTTTACCGCGTACCATCTGCGCGTGAAGGCGATCGTGGCGCTGACCGAATCCGGGTCGACCGCGCTGTGGATGAGCCGACACAACATCGATATTCCGATCTACGCGATGACGCCGAGCGTGGCGACCCAGCGCAAGACTGCGCTGTACCGCAATGTGCGGCCGTTCGAACTGGAACAGTCGACCGATTCCGAAGCCGTGCTCAAAGATGCACAAAGCTTGCTCCTTGCCAAAGGGCTGGTCCAGAAAGGTGACATGATTGTGGTCACCTGGGGCGAGCCGATGGGGCAGGCAGGCGGCACCAACGCCCTCAAGATCATGAAGATCGGCGACCGCTGAACCGAATTTTATCTAGCTCTGGAGTTAAATCATGGCACTCGTCTCAATGCGTCAACTGCTCGACCACGCTGCCGAAAACGGCTATGGCCTGCCGGCCTTCAATGTCAACAATCTGGAACAGGTGCAGGCCATCATGGCGGCCGCCGATGCCGTTAATTCGCCGGTCATCATGCAAGCCTCCGCCGGTGCGCGCAAATATGCGGGCGAACCGTTCCTGCGCCATCTGATCGAAGCGGCGATCGAATCGTATCCGCACATCCCGGTCGTCATGCACCAGGACCACGGCCAGTCGCCGGCGGTCTGCATGACTGCGATCCGCTCCGGCTTCACCTCGGTGATGATGGATGGCTCGCTCAATGAAGACGGCAAATCGGTCGCCAGCTACGAATACAACGTCGAAGTCTCGCGCCGCGTGGTCGAGTTCTCGCACGCCATTGGCGTCACCGTCGAAGCCGAACTGGGCGTGCTCGGTTCGCTTGAGACGATGATGGGCGACAAGGAAGACGGCCACGGCGCCGATGGCCAGATGACCCGTGAACAGCTGCTCACCGATGTGGCGCAGGCCGCCGACTTCGTGCAACTGACCCAGTGCGATGCGCTGGCGATTGCCATCGGCACGTCGCACGGCGCCTACAAGTTTTCACGCAAGCCGACCGGTGACATCCTGGCAATCGACCGTATCAAGGAAATCCACACCCGTATTCCGAACACGCATCTGGTGATGCACGGTTCGTCGTCGGTGCCGCAGGAACTGCTGGCCGAGATTCGCGAGTTCGGTGGCGACATGAAGGAAACCTATGGCGTGCCGGTCGAAGAAATCCAGGAAGGCATCAAGCACGGCGTGCGCAAGATCAACATCGACACCGACATCCGTCTGGCGATGACCGGCGCGATCCGCCGCTACCTGTTTGAAAACCCGTCCAAGTTCGATCCGCGCGACTACCTGAAGCCGGCCCGCGATGCAGCGATGCTGGTCTGCAAGGCGCGTTTCCTGTCGTTTGGCTGTGAAGGCCAGGCTGGCAAGATCAAGCCGATGACACTCGAAAAAATGGCCGAGCGCTACAAGAAAGGCGATCTCAAGCAGATCGTTCAATAACCCGACATCAGTCCGCAAGGACCACCCAACGGCCGGCAGTGCGCATGCATTCCCGGCCGGATTTCATGGAAAAACTATGACCAGTCTCTATCAATCCGACATCGACTCCCTGCCACTGCTGGGCCGTGGCAAGGTGCGCGACAACTACGCGGTCGGTGACGACCAGATCCTGATCGTCACCACCGACCGGCTGTCGGCGTTCGACGTGGTGATGAACGAAGCGATCCCGGACAAGGGACGCGTGCTCAACCAGATGTCGAATTTCTGGTTCGACCGGCTGGCTGAGATTGTCCCGAATCACCTCACCGGCATCCCGCCCGAAAGCGTGGTGCACGAAAACGAAATCGATCAGGTGCGCGGCCGCGCCGTGGTCGCCCGGCGTCTGCAACCGATCATGGTCGAAGCCGTGGTGCGCGGCTATCTGATCGGCTCCGGCTGGAAGGATTACCAGGCCACCGGCTCGGTCTGCGGCGTGGCGCTGCCGGACGATTTGCAACTGGCGCAAAAGCTGCCCGGCCCGATTTTCACGCCGGCGGCCAAGGCCGAACTCGGCGCGCACGACGAGAACATCACCTTCGACGACATGGAGCAGCGCATCGGCAAAGAGCTCGCTGCCAAGATGCGTGATGTCAGCATCGCGCTGTACAAGGCCGCCGCCGATTATGCCGCCACCCGCGGCATCATCATCGCCGACACCAAGTTCGAATTCGGACTCGATGAAGAGGGCACGATGTACCTGATGGATGAGGTGCTGACAGCCGATTCGTCGCGCTTCTGGCCGGCCGATTCGTACGTGGTCGGCACCTCGCCGCCATCGTTCGACAAACAGTTCGTGCGCGACTATCTGGAAACCCTGACCGACTGGCCGAAGACGGCGCCGGCGCCGCATCTGCCGGCCGACGTGATCGAAAAGACCGGCGCCAAGTACCGCGAGGCGCTGCAACGCCTGACCGGCACCACGCTGGAGGACTGACATGACCACTACCGTATCCGCAGCACAGGTTGGCGTCGTGATGGGCTCGCAGTCCGACTGGGAGGTCATGCAGCATGCGGTTGCGATGCTCAAGGAATTTGGCGTGCCGCATGAGGCGCAGGTGATCTCGGCGCATCGCATGCCCGATCAGTTGTTCGCCTATGCCGCAGGCGCCCGTGCGCGCGGGCTGGTGGCGATCATCGCCGGCGCGGGCGGCGCTGCCCATCTGCCCGGCATGCTGGCGGCCAAGACCATCGTGCCGGTGCTGGGCGTGCCGGTGCCGTCGAAGTACCTGCGCGGTGAAGATTCGCTGCTGTCGATCGTGCAGATGCCGAAGGGGATTCCGGTTGCCACCTTTGCCATTGGCGAAGCCGGCGCTGCCAATGCCGCGTTGTGCGCCATTGCGATGCTGGCGGTGACCGACACCGCGCTGGCCGACAAGCTGGACGCCTTCCGCGCCGCGCAGACACTGGCGGCACAGTCGAGTGTGTTGCCGACATGAGCAATCAACCACAGGCACTGATTCCGCGCGCCGCACCGGCGACCTGGCTGGGCGTCATGGGCGGCGGCCAGCTCGGTCGCATGTTTGCGCATGCGGCGCAGGCGATGGGGTACAAGGTCGCGGTGCTGGAATTGCTGGCCGATGCGCCCGCCGCGCATGCCGCCGATTACCATCTGGTCGCGGCCTATGACGATGCCGCGGCGCTCAGCGAGCTGGGATTGCAATGCGCCGCCGTGACCACCGAATTCGAAAACGTGCCCGCTGCCAGCTTGGCTGCGCTGGCGCAGCATGCGCGCGTCGCACCCTCGGCCGCCAACGTCTCGGTGGCGCAGGATCGCATCGTCGAAAAGCAGTTTTTCATGGCCTGTGCCGACGCCTCCGGCGTGCAACCCGCGCCGCATCAGCTGATCGCCAGCGCGGCTGATATCGACACCATCGCCGATACGCTGTTGCCCGGCATCCTGAAAACGGTGCGGCTGGGTTATGACGGCAAGGGGCAGGCGCGGGTGCGCACGCTTGATGACGTGCGCAGCGCATTCGGCGCCATGCAGGGCGTGCCGTGCGTGCTGGAGAAAATGCTGCCGCTGGCGGTCGAAGTGTCCGTGCTGGCAGCACGCGGCGCCGATGGCAAATCGGTGGTCTATCCGATTGCCGAGAACGTCCACCGCGACGGCATCCTGTTCACCACGACCGTACCGGCGCCGGCCATCTCCGCCGAGTGCGCAGAACGGGCCCAAGCGGCAGCGCTGGTGATCATCGACCGGCTTGAGTATGTCGGCGTGTTGTGCATCGAATTTTTCATCCTCGACGACGGCACGCTGGTGGTCAACGAGATGGCGCCGCGTCCGCATAACAGCGGCCACTACACCATCGACGCCTGCATCACCAGCCAGTTCGCGCAGCAGGTGCGGGCGATGGCCGGCTTGCCGCTGGGCGACGTGCGCCAGCATTCGCCGGCGGTGATGCTCAACATCCTGGGTGACCAGTGGTTCGACATCGCCTCCGGTGCGCTGGCCGAACCGGCCTGGGACAAGCTGCTGGCGCTGCCTGGCGCGGCGCTGCACCTGTATGGCAAGGACACGCCGCGACCGGGGCGCAAGATGGGCCATGTCACCTTCGTGGCCGCCACGCTGGCCGAGGCGCAGCAGAGCCTGCATGCGGCTTGCGCGATTCTGCGCATCGCGGTCTGAGGTGAGCGCGGTGTCTGTCAGCGATTCGGAAATTGCCGCAGCGGCACGGCTGCTCGAACAGGGTCAGCTGGTGGCGTTTCCTACCGAGACCGTGTACGGACTCGGCGCCGATGCAGAAAATCCTGCCGCGATTGCGCGCATCTTCGCTGCCAAGGGCCGCCCATCGAATCACCCGGTCATCGTGCATCTGGCGCCGGATGCCGACTTGTCGCATTGGGTCGCTGCCATTCCAGCCCAGGCGCAACTGCTCATCGATGCGTTCTGGCCAGGCCCCCTGACGTTGATCTTGCCGCGTGCGCCGCATATTCCGGCCGCGGTTGCCGGCGGCCAGGATTCGATTGGCGTGCGCTGTCCGGCGCATCCGGTGGCGCAGGCACTGCTGCAGGAATTCAAGCGCGGCCGCGGCGGCATCGCCGCACCGTCGGCCAACAAGTTCGGCCGCATCAGCCCGACCACGGCGCAGCATGTGCGCGACGAATTCGGTAGCGGCGCCATCGCCGCGATTCTCGATGGCGGTCCCAGCGAGGTGGGCATTGAATCGAGCATTCTTGATCTGACCCGCATCGGCACGCACGGCCCGTTACTGCTGCGGCCGGGACGGATCAGTGTCGCGCAGATTGGCGAAGTGCTTGGCGCGCTGCCGGGATTGCCGGATGCGCAGGCGCCGCGCGCGTCGGGCACGCTCGACGCGCACTATGCGCCGCATGCGCCGCTGGTACTGGTGGCCAGCGCCACCTTGCCGCAATGCCTGGAACATCTGGCCCAGGCGCAACGCCGGGTCGCGCTGATCCACTGGTCGGCGCTCGACACGACCAACGCGCAGCGCGTGTTGCAATTACCGCCTGGGCCGATGCCGTTTGCGCACGCAATGTATGCTGCAATGCGACAGCTGGACGAACGTGGCACCGACGTGATCCTGGTCGAAACGCCACCGCAAACGATTGCGTGGCAGGCCGTGAATGACCGCCTGCGGCGTGCCGCATTCGGTTCGACCGGCACGCTCGCCAGCCTGCTCTGAACTACCGTAGAACTACTCTAATTTGCGGCTATGCAAGCGCGAATTTCAATGACATACTCGTTGGACAATAAAAGAGCATACGTTCGTTTTTTCCATAAAAAGTATTAGGAGACAGTAATGCAAAAGTTGAATTTTTCAGCAGGTATCGTCACATTCGCAGCCATTGCCGCACTCGCCGGATGCGGCGGCGGCAGTACCAGCAGCCCCTCCAAACCCCAGTTCAGCGCCGTCGTTTCGTTTGGCGACAGCCTCAGCGATGTCGGCTCCTACGCCGTCGCCACCACGGACCCGAAGACCGGCGTCGTCACCGGCGGACGTTTTACCACCAATCCTGGTCCGATCTGGATCGAAGACATTGCTGCCAAGCTCAATCTGACGCTCACGCCGAACGTGACCGGCTACGGCACCCTTAGCGTCACGTGTCCGAAGCCGAACTGCACCGGCTACGGCCAGGGCGGTTCGCGCGTGACTGACATCAACGGCATCGGCCACTCCACCGGCGCCTTGACGATCCCGATGAAAACGCAGATGGACAACCATCTGGCGGCCAACCCGACCTACAAGGCGACCGATCTGGTGTTTGTGTATGGTGGCAACAATGATGTGTTTTACCAGGCGGGTTATGTCAGTGCTGTCGTCGCCGGCGCCAGTGCTGCGCCAGGGGCAACCGCTGCCAGCGTCGCTGCTGCAGGCGCTGCGGCGCAACAGACTGCCGGTGCCGCGATGGCGACTGCTGCCACCGAACTGGCCGGTTATGTGCGCGACAAGATCATCGCCAAGGGCGCCAAATATGTCGTCGTGATGAACCTGCCGGACAGCGCTGCGACGCCGTACGGTGTGTCGCTGGGCGCCAACGCCGCCTTGCTGACCGGCCTGGTCAACACCTTCAATACGGCCTTCCAGCAAGCCGTCACCACCATGGCGCTGGACGTGGTCATGATTGACGCGAATGCCGCCAACAAGGATGTGTTCGCCAACCAGGTGCAATACGGCGTCACCAACGCCACGACACCGGCCTGCGATCTGGTCAAGCTGGCGCCGTATGGCAGCTCATCGCTGTTCTGCAATGCCACCACCTTGATCCCGTCTGCCAATGCCGGCTTCCTGTTTGCCGATTCGGTCCATCCGACCACCTTCGGGCACAAGCTGTTCTCGGACTACGTGACCTTGCAGCTGGCCAAAAAGGGCTGGTTCTGAGAATCTTCGCCTGACCCCGTCACGTCCTACTTGTAGACGATCTTCATGAGCAGAATGAAACTGGCCAGCATCAGCGTGATGACGTTGGCCACGACCACCGGCCAGGCATGACTGAGCAAGCCGTACAGCAGCCACAGGGCGATGCCGACCACGAAGATCGAATACATCATCAGCGACACACCTTCGGCGCGGCGGGTTTTCCAGGTCAGCCAGGCTTGGGGAATGAAGGCGGTGGTGGTGAAGGTCGCGGCGAGATAGCCGATGGTGTCAGTGTCGAGCATGCGTGGTTTGAAAAGAATGAAGGCAGCGCTCCGGCCACCTGGCCGGTTCGCACATGAACATAAAAACGATACGAGGGAGTATCCCTCTATTTGGAGAACACAATGAATAAATCCTTGCCAGCAATGTCAACTTTCATCATCCCGTTTGTTGCCGCCGTGGCACTCGCGAGCGCGCTGCCGGTCGCGGCGCAGTCCGCCGGCCAGTGGGCCGTTGTCGTCGGCGAAAACCGCATCTCGCCGAAAGTCGAGAGTGGCGATCTGAGTGGCCCGGGCCTGGGTGGTGTAAAGATTGACGTCAAGAGCGCCTATGCGCCCATCGTTGGCATCAGTTACATGATCACTGACAACATCTCGACCGAACTCAAGCTGGGCGCACCATACCGCCACGATCTGATCGGCAAGGGCACCATCAACGGCGTGGGCAAGATTGGTGACGTGCAGTCCTTTCCGCCGACCCTGTACGCGCAGTACCGCTTTCTTGCGCCGGCGTCGCGCTTTCGTCCCTACGTTGGACTTGGCGTGACCTATGCGTATTTCCGCGACGCCGAAGCCAGTCCGACGCTGGTCGCATTGTTGGGACCGACCACCGTCAAGGTCGACGCCAAGTTCGCTGCCACGCCACAAATCGGCATGACCTACACGATCAATGATAAGTGGTTCATCGAGTCGAATTTATCCAAGACCTATCTGAAAACCCGCACCACGCTCAATTCATCGGGCACGGTCCGCACGATTGACACACGGCTTGATCCGGTTGCCTTCAGTATCGGGGTGGGATACAAGTTCTGATCCAGTCGACATGAAAAATGCGCCCGCTGCAATGTGCACCGGGCGCATTTTTTTCGGCCGCCGTCGAACTTAATCCGGTGACAACCCGGCAGTCGACACAAACGCGCCGCCGTGAAACACCAGCGGCGCGCCGGCCGAAAATTCGCAGCGCTCGACTTGACCCACAAAGATCACATGATCGCCTTCCGGATAGCGACTGCGGTTGGCGCATTCGAACCAGCCCAGCGCACCGCGCAGAATCGGCTGGCCAGTCTGCGACAGGTCGAACTCCACACCCTCGAAACGATCCTGGATGCGGCTGGCAAAGCGTGTTGCGAGCGCCGCCTGGTCAGCCGCCAGGACATTGACCACGTAGTGCGTGCTGGTGCTGAATGCCGCCAGACTGCTGGCGCGATCACCCAGGCTCCACAGTACCAGCGGCGGGTCGAGCGAGACGGAATTGAACGAGGTCGCGGTCATGCCGAGAAAACCGCCGTCGGCAGTGCGGGTAGTGATGACCGTCACGCCAGTGGCAAATTGCGACAAGGCGTGGCGAAAATGGCGCGTGTCAAACGGTGAACCGGTAGTATCTTGAATGGGAGAGGGCATCGGGCTTCCTGAGAGTTGAGCCATTATGCCGAAAAATGAACGATGCAGTGGTGTTGGCAACTTTCCGGTAGAGTCGGTCTTTGCGTAAAGGAGCAACTATGGCGACCGAAATTGCAACCTTGGGCGGTGGCTGTTTCTGGTGCATCGAAGCGGTATATCAGGAAGTCGACGGGGTCAGCGCGGTCGAGTCCGGCTACAGCGGCGGCAACGTGGCAAATCCGACCTATGAAGCGGTCTGCAGTGGCAGCACCGGTCACGCCGAGGTGGTCAGGGTGACATTTGACAACGCCATCGTCAGCTATCGCGAAATCCTCGAAATTTTTTTCACCATCCACGACCCGACTACGCTCAATCGCCAGGGCGCCGACGTCGGCACGCAATATCGCTCGGTGATTTTTTACCATTCACCCGAGCAGCACGAAACCGCGCGACACGTGATTGCCGAAATGGCCATTGTCTGGGACGCGCCCATCGTCACCGAGCTGGCCGCCGCGGGCGCCTATTTCAAGGCCGAAGACTGCCACCAGAATTATTTCATCCAGCATCCGCTGCAGGGGTACTGCGCCTTCGTGGTGGCGCCCAAGGTGGCCAAGTTCCGCAGCACGTTTGCGGCGAAACTGCAGGCCAGATAAGCTGCGTCACGGTCGCGCTATCACGGCTGCAGGCGCTCACGTTCCCAGCGGCCATCGTCATGCAGGCGGTAGGCGATGCGGTCATGCAGCCGTGATCGGCGCCCCTGCCAGAATTCCAGATAGTCCGGTATCAATCGATAGCCGCCCCAATGTTCAGGACGCTTCGGTACGTCGCTGCCGACGCTTTGCTCGGCCTGTACAAACAATGCATCGAGTGCGTCGCGGCTGTCGATTGGCGCGCTCTGGTGCGACGCGATGGCGCCAATCCGGCTCGCCAGTGGCCGGCTGTTGAAGTAGGCATCGCTCTCGGCGGCGGAAATTTTTTCAACGCGGCCTTCGATGCGCACCTGCCGTTCCAGCTCAACCCAGTGGAACAACAGCGCGGCGTTGTTGTTTTGCTCGAGGTCCTGGCCTTTGCGGCTGGCGTAATTGGTAAACCAGACGAAACCGCGCGGATCAAATTCCTTGATCAGCAGGATGCGCGACGACGGCCTGCCATTGGCATCGACCGTCGCCACGCTCATCGCGTTTGGCTCGGCGATTTTCGCCATGACGGCTTCATCGAACCATTTGCCGAACTGGGCAATCGGATCGGCCAGTACATCGGACTTGGACAGGCTGGCGCGGCTATAGTCCTTGCGCAGATCAGCGATCGACATGTTGGTTCCTGACGGTGGGTGTGATGCCGCGGCGTTGCTGCATGGCGTCGCCGAGACGGGTCATTTGTGCGGCGCTGAACAGCCGCTTGGCCATCGGTGCGATGGTGCTTTCTTCTTTTTCCATATGCTGCTGATACATCGCCGAAAATGGTGCGATGGTGTCGGTCGCGATCCGCTCGGCGTCGCCGGCGACGACCGCTTCCAGCCCGGTTCTGAGCTGCTGCCAGAGTCCATCCATGCGCTGATGTTCATCGAGCAATTCCGGTAGCAGCGCCGCCAGCGCGATGGCGTCATCATCGCGTGCGGTGGCGCGCAACATCGGCAGCAGATCCTGCTCTTCATCCTGGTGATGGTGCGGGGCAGCGGTATCGAAATAGCGCAACACGGCAGCGGCGGCGCCACGCGCCTGGGCATCGGCGCCGTGGGCAGCCAGGTGCGCGGGCAGCCGGTCGAGCGTGGCGAGTTGTTTGCGAATGCGGTCGTGGCAGTGCTTCAGTACCGCGATCGGTATGGTGAAATCCGGAGCTGTATCGAACAGCGCGTCCATGGGTTACCTTCATTTTCTGACTGCGTGAATTTTCATTTTAGGGTAAAACGAGGCGCTGCCTCCGTTAAAATGATTTGATGAAATCTTCTCCTGCCTCACTTGTTGATTCGACACCCGACGATGTCGATGTTGAACGCCGCTTTGGCGGCATTGCCCGCTTGTATGGAACTGCCGCGCTGGCGCGCTTTCGCGCCGCCCATGTTTGCGTGATTGGTGTCGGTGGTGTCGGCTCGTGGATCGTCGAGGCGCTGGCGCGCAGCGCCATCGGCCAGATCACAATGATCGATCTGGATAACCTGGCCGAATCCAATATCAATCGCCAGATTCATGCGTTGACCTCGACGCTGGGGCAAGCCAAGGTGACGGCGCTGGCTGACCGGATCGCGCAGATCAATCCGTTTTGCCGCGTCCATCAAATCGAGGATTTCATCGATGCCGATAATCTCGACGCCATGATCGGTGCGCACGACTACGATTTCATCATCGATGCGATCGACAACGTGCGCGCGAAAACTGCATTGATCGCGTACTGTCGCGCACATGGCCGCAATCTCATCACCATCGGCAGCGCCGGCGGCCAGACCGATCCGACCAGAATTGAAGTGCGCGACCTGTGCCGCACCGAGCAGGAACCGCTGTTGGCCAAGGTGCGCAAACGGTTGCGCGCCGAGCACGGATTCCCGCGCGGCACCCGCAACAAGTTCGGCGTCGAGGCGGTGTTTTCGACCGAACATTTGCAATTTCCCGGTGCCGGTAATGACGCGGGCGCCGACGACGACGCGCAAGAGTCCGCCGGCATCACCGGCCTCAACTGCGCCGGCTTCGGCTCGGCCATGGTGGTGACCGCGACCTTCGGCCTGGTCGCAGCGGCGCGCGTGCTCAATCGACTGGCCGCTGAAGTGGCAGCCCCATGACTGCTCCCATCCTCATTCTTGAAAGCTCCACTCCCATGATGTATCCGACTGTCGATACCCAGATCGCGCCTGAAGGTTTGCTCGAAGTGCTGTCGCGCGCGGAAGTCGCCAAGCTGCTCGATCGAAGCCGCAGCGGGATGTACCAGCTGTTTCGCAATTGCTCGCTGGCGGTGCTCAACTGCGGCAGCGAAATGGACGATGGCAAGGTGCTGCTGGAACGCTATCCGCAATTCGACATCGGCATCATCCTGCGTGAACGCGGCATCAAGCTGGATGTGCGCGGCGCGCCAGCGAGCGCCTTTGTCGATGGCAAAATGATTCGCGGCATTCGCGAGCATCTGTTTGCGGTACTGCGCGACATCATCTATTTCGATGAAGCGATTTATCACAGCAACGAGCTCGATCTCGATACCTCCGAAGGCGCCACCGACGCGGTGTTTCACATCCTGCGCAACGCGCAGGTGTTGCGGCCGATGCAAAATCCGAACATCGTGGTGTGCTGGGGCGGGCATTCGATCACCCGTATCGAATACAACTACACCAAGACCGTCGGCTATGAAATGGGTTTGCGCGGGCTGGATATCTGCACTGGTTGCGGACCGGGCGCGATGAAGGGGCCCATGAAAGGCGCCACCATCGGCCACGCCAAGCAACGCATGCGCAACAGCCGCTATCTCGGGTTTTCGGAGCCGGGCATCATCGCTGCCGAATCGCCGAATCCGATCTGCAACGAGTTGGTGATCCTGCCTGATATCGAAAAACGTCTTGAAGCATTCGTGCGCGCCGGGCACGGCATCGTGGTGTTTCCGGGCGGCCCCGGCACGGCCGAGGAAATCCTGTACCTGCTCGGCATCCTGCTGCATCCGGTAAATGCCGAGATACCGTTCCCGCTGATTTTCACTGGTCCGGAATCGTCACGCGACTACTTCGTACAGATCGACAAGTTCATCGGCGAGACGCTCGGCGTTGCGGCCCAACAGCGCTATCGCATCGTGGTCGACGACCCCGCGCTGGTGGCGCAGGAAATGGAAAGCGGCATCAAGGCCGTGCGTGAGTTTCGCAAATTGCATGGCGACGCGTACTACTTCAACTGGATGCTGAAGATCGACGATGAGTTCCAGCACCCGTTTGCGCCGACCCACGAAAACATGGCGCTGCTGCGTCTGCACAAGAATCAGCCGGCGCATGTGCTGGCGGCGCATCTGCGCCGCGCGTTCTCGGGAATCGTCGCCGGCAATGTCAAGGCAGAGGGAATTCGCACGATCGAAAAACACGGACCGTTTGTCTTGCAGGGCGATGCCGGGCTGATGCGGGCGATGGATGCGCTGCTGGCATCGTTCGTGGTGCAGCACCGGATGAAATTGCCGGGCAAGGCGTACAAGCCCTGCTACCGGATCGTGCATTGATCTGACCGGGCGCAATCCCAGCCAGACTCACTCCACAAGAATCCCGGCCAGGGCGCGTGCATGCGCGTTGGCCAGCGGCTTCCAGTGCAACAGGCCAAACAGCAGGGTCAGCAGGATGCTGCTGGCGAGACTGCCGCGGTATAGCCGCACATAGCGAAATGCCAGCACGACCTCAATGGCGTGGATGAACAGCAGCAGCGCCGACAGCAGCAGGAACAGATGCGCCGGACCGGGCGCCAGCATGTCGGCCAGGCCAGCGGCGGCGAGCGCATAGATCGCCAGGCAAAACCCTTTGCATATGAGATTCATCGCTTTTCCCTGTTCCTGTTTTCGTGTCCGTCAAGTCAACGCCAGCCGTGGCCAGGGTCGTCGCAGACATCGTCGTGTTGTTTGTTCGACTCTAGTTGTCTTCGCGCAATGTTGTCAAGGTGATTGCGCGGTATCGGGTGTTGCTGCCGCTGTTTAGCGCCAACAACCGGTGGCAGCGTGTAGTTATTGCCAGAATCCAGCCAGGCTGGGCGCCGCACGAGCAGGGGAATGCCGCCGCCAACTTGCGGATGCGGCAACGCACCGGGGACAATGCAATGCCGCCTCAGTGACAGGCGGCGCTGCCGGCGTCGTGAAATGGTTCGCCGGCGACGCTGATGAATTCCCATTCATACCCGGCCGGCTTGAGTTGCAGTTTGAGGACGCCGTAGGTGGCATTGTTGACCGTTTCGCTGCCGGCGCGGGCGAAGGCCAGCGGCGATAACTCCGCGCCACCGGTGCCCACCACGAATTGGCGCATGCCCTTGGCAACGTCGCGTTTTCCGAGCGCATCGACGGGGGAAAAACGTTCGTAATCGTGATCATGGCCTGACAGAATCAGTTCGGTGCCAGCCTCGGCCAGCATGGCCCACGCCGCACGCATCTGATCGTTGTTGCCATGCCCGCCCGAGCTGTACTGCGGGTGATGCCAGTACGCCAGCGCGCAGTGCGTCGGATGCGCCGCCAGATCGGCCCGCAGCCAGTCGAGCTGGGCCTGTTGCGCGTCGCCTTTCAGATTGCTGTTAAGTGACATGACATGCCACTGCCCGACCTCGATGCTGTAATAGCCGCGCTGTTGCGGGCCGGCCTGGGCGCCGAAGTAATCGTAATAGCCGAGCGCGTCCTTGCTGTAGTACTCGTGATTGCCGGGGACTGGCCAGGTGCGCGACTTGAAGCGGCCCCAGGTCGGCCCGTAGCAGTCGGCGAACTCGGCAGCGGTGCCGCTTTGATAGACGTTGTCGCCCAACGCCAGCACCACGGCGCCGGCATCGGCCGCCAGTTCCGTCGCGACAAATTCGGCGCTGCGTGCCGCCATCGTCGATGATGGCGCCTGCTTGCGACAGTCCGCGATGTCGCCGGCGGCGAAGACGGTCACGCCCGGGCCGGCCAGCAGGCTCGGTGGGGCGGACTGGCCGGGGTGGGAATTGGTCGCGCAACCGGTGAGCTGGATGGCGACCATGACAGCGATGGCATTGCGCATTGACATGTTGGATCTCCTGCGCGCAGCCTACGGTTTTTCGTCCGTCATCGCAACGGGGAAATACAGGTAGCCCCGATGACTGCGTCGACGTTCAGTAGGCCTCATCCCAGCGCATGCTCAGGCGTGTTGCGCACTGGATCAAGCCGACCATGCTGTAGGTCTGCGGAAAATTGCCCCACAGCTCGCCGGTATCCGGTGACACATCTTCCGACAACAGGCCGAGGTGGTTGCATTTGGTCAGCACGTTCTCGAACAATTTGCGCGCGCGTTCGACTTCGCCCAGCTGGGTCAGCGCGATGATCCACCAGAACGTGCAGACCAGGAAGGCCGTTTCGGGCTCGCCGAAATCGTCGCGTTCGTCGTAGCGCAGCAGGAAGTCGCCGCGCCGCAGGTATTTTTCTATCGCCGCGACGGTGCCGGCAAAGCGCAGATCGTCGGCTGTCAGAAACTGGAATTCGACCATCAGCAGCAGGCTGGCGTCGAGACGGTCGCCGCCGAACGTCGAGACGAAGCTGTTCAATCCGGCGTGCCAGGCGTGCTGGCAGATATGGTCGTGAATGGTCTGCGCATGGGCCTGCCAATACGCACTGCGTTCGGGCAGGTCGAGTCGCCTGGCAATGCCGGCCAGGCGGTCGCAGGCGGCCCAGCACATCATGCTGGAGAAGGTGTGCACCCGTTTCGCGCCGCGCAGTTCCCACAGGCCGGCATCGGGCACGTTGTAGTTCAGTATCGAGGCTTCGCCCAGTCGTTCCAGATCCTCGAACATCTCGCGTCCGGCCGGGCGTTCAAGGCGGGTGTCGAAGAATGCATGGGTACTGGCCAGCACCGCCTCGCCGAACACATCGTTCTGGACCTGCACGTAGGCTTCATTGCCGATGCGCACCGGACCCATGCCACGATAGCCTGCCAGGCCACTCGGCGTGGTTTCGGTCAGCACCGCTTCGCGCCGGATGCCGTAGACCGGTTGCAACGGGATATCGCGGGTGTCGGCGATGATATTGAGGATGTAGTCGAGATAGTTTTCCATCGTTGCCGTGGCGCCCAGGCTGTTGAGCGCGTTGACCACGAAGTACGCATCGCGCAGCCAGCAATAGCGGTAATCCCAGTTGCGGCCGCTGTCGGGCGCTTCCGGGATCGAGGTGGTGGTAGCGGCGACGATGGCGCCGGTGTCGTCGAAGGTATTGAGCTTGAGCGTGATCGCGGCACGGATGACGACCTCCTGCCACTCGAACGGAATGGCGAGGCTGCGTACCCAGCGTTGCCAATGGATGCGGGTGCTTTCGTAAAAGGTCCGGCCGACATCGGCCGGTGCGCCGACCAGCGTTTCATCGGCGCCCATCAGCATGGTCACGCCCTGATGCAGGAAAAATGGAATCTCATCGGTGATCGCCGACACCGACGCATCGGTGGTCAGGCGCATCGCGTGTGCTGTCCCGACGAAGGAAATGTGATGGGCGCCGGCCAGCACCTTGGCGCGCTGGCCGCCGTAATTGCAGGCCGGTCGCACCCGCAAGGTGATGCGCGGCCGGCCGGCAACGCGGCGGATCAGGCGCACCAGCATCGACGGCGTGAACATGCGGCCGTGCTGTTCGAAGCGCGGCGCAAAATCAATCACCTCGATGGCGTTACCCGCCGCGTCGGCAAAGCGGGTGATCAGGATGGCGGTGTTGCGCTCATAGTTCTGGCTGGAGGTGGTGACCCCTTCCAGCAGTACGTCGATCTGACCGAATGATCCCGCCGCCGGTTGCAGCAAACTGCAGCAGATCGGATCGCTGTCGAAGTGCGGGTAGCACCACCACGTAATGGCGGCGCTGGTGTCGACCAGCGCGCTGGTGCGGCAATTGCCGATGAGTCCTAGATTGAGATTGGCGGTCAATTGGGTTCTCCGAAGAAGGTGATTGGCGCAAGAAAGCGGAACGTCATGCCTGAGCCGGGCGCGCGAGCGCGTCGGCCGGGGACAGGCGCCGGATCAGCAGGTCCAGCAACTGCACGATGTCGAGCCGGTGGTGCAGATAGAATTCTGCGTCGCTGTCGCTGCTGCGTTCGATACGGATGGTCAGCCAGTCGGGCCGGTGCAATCGAAATACATCTTCATCGGTGACGTCGTCGCCGATGTACAGCGCACTGGAAAAATGATTGGCGTCGCACAGCAGCGACATGGTCTTGCCTTTGTCGGGTGCGTGCGGCGGCAACAGGTTGAAGACGCATTTGCCGCCGATGATGTGTGCGGCGGGCGTCTGTCCGGCAAACAGGTTCAGCAGCGCGAGCTCGGTTTTCCGGCGGTCGCGGGCCATGCGGTAGTGCACCGAGAGACTGTAGGTCTTTTGCTCGATCAAGATGCCGGGATCAAAACGGTCGTGGTCGGCCAGTGCGTGCGACAGGCGGGCATGCCATTGCTCGCACAGCTTGCGGTAGTCGTCGGCAGGTTCTTCCCAGCCAGCGAAACCTTCGATGCCGTGATTGCCCACCACAAAGTCCGGCTCGAATCCGAGTCGCTGGGCGATGTTGTCGAGCGACCGTCCGGTGATGATCGCCACCGGCGCGACCTCCTGCAGACTCAGCAGGCGACGCAGGATGGGCGCCGGCATTTCGGCCTGGTCCGGATTGGTCACGATCGGCGCCAGCGTGCCGTCGAAATCGAAGGCGCACAGGATGCCGGGACGCACCAGCTCGTCGAAGCGTTGCCCGGCGTATTCAAAGAAGGGTAGTGACATGCGTTACACCGCCCTTCGTAACGACGCGCGGCTTTGCGAACGAATTTTTGACATGACTCTCTCCCGTTGTCGCAGGCGGGCCGCATCACGCAGCATGTGGCCAGCCCAGCGATAGACATTGAAATTGCGCACCAGCGAACGCATGCTGCGCATCCGTTCGCGTTGTTCGTTTTCCGGCATCGTCAGCGCGCGCAGCAGGGCATTGGCGCCTTCTTCGATGTGGTACGGATTGATGATGAGCGCTTCGTGCAATTCGCGCGAGGCGCCGGTGAACTGGCTGAGGATCAGCACGCCACGCTCGTCTGTGCGGGCCGCGATGTATTCCTTGGCCACCAGGTTCATGCCGTCATGCAGGCTGGTTACCATGCAGACGTCGGCCGCGCGATAAAACTGCTGGAGCTGCTCCTGGCTGTGATGCTCCGCCTTGAGCACGATCGGCACGTAGCCTTCCTGTGAAAAGCGCAGGTTGATCTTGTGCGCCAGCGCCCGCACGCGCGCCTCGAAGGCTTGATATTCCTCCAGCGACGAGCGGCTGGGCGCAGCGATCTGGACCAGCGTGAACTTGCCGACCATGGCCGGGCTGAGCTCCAGCATGCGCTCGACCGCCTGGAAGCGTTCGATGATGCCCTTGGTGTAATCGAGCCGGTCGACGCCAATGCCGAGCAGGCAGCCCGGCGCCAGCGCCAGGCTGGTGCGCACCAGCGTGCGCGCATCGGCCACCGACAGGGTGTCGGGGCCATCAGGTTGCGGCCAGGCGATCGAGATCGGATAGTTTTCCACCTGCGTCAATTCGCCGCCATAGGTGACCGTCGACGCCTCGGTTTCGATGCGGGTCTCGAGATAGCGATCGACCGAGTCGAGGAAATTCTTGCGGTGGAACGGCGTATGGAAGCCGAGGATGGTGCTGCCCAGCAGTCCGTCGAGAATTTCTTCGCGCCACGGGCAAATGCCGAACGACTCCGAATTCGGCCATGGGATATGCCAGAAGGTGATGATGGTCGCTTTTGGCAACGCCTCGCGCACCATGCGCGGCAACAGGGCAAAGTGATAATCCTGCACCAGCACGACCGGATCGTCGGAGCGCGCCTCGCTGATCACCGCATCGGCAAAGCGCTGGTTGACCTCGACATAGCGTTCCCAGTCGCTGGTGCGAAACACCGGGCGTACATGGGCGATATGGCAGAGCGGCCACAGGCCTTCGTTGGCGAAGCCGTAGTAGTAGCCGAGTTCCTCTTCCTTCGAGAGCCAGATGCGGCGCAGCGTGTAGCTTGGATCGCCGGGCGGGACCTGGACCCGATCATGGTCGTCGACCGTCTTGCGATCGGCGGAACCGCTGCCGTGTGCAATCCAGGTGCCGGAACAGGCGCGCATGACCGCCTCGACAGCCGTCACCAGCCCGCTGGCCGGACGCCGTACTTCAATGCCGTCCGGTGTATCGACGTGGATGTAGGGTTCGCGGTTCGATACCACCAGGACCTGATCGCCGGCCAGTTCGCCGTGCAGCAATTCCTTGAGCTTGTCGGGCGTCCACAGCTCGGAATTGGTTTGCGAGTCCTGGCGCTCGACGTGGTACTCGCGCAGCAGCGCGCGCAGGTCGCCGACCAAGGGCTGCATTTCGGGTGAGGCCGCCTGATCGTTGGTGCTGCTCTGCGGCAGCAGTTCGCCGCGCAGCAGGCCGCGTACGCTGCGCATCCAGCCGCGCCAGCTCAGATGGGCGACAAGGACGTTAATCAGCGAAATCACCAGCGCCAGAATGCCGAGAATCAGGATCACGTACTTGCGCGAATCGGCGCTGCGCCGCTCGATGAAATTGGTGCCATGCACGAGGATCAGCTTGCCGAGGTTTTCATCGCCGCGCACCAGCTGGCTGTCGGCAACGTGGATCGGTCCCTGCGGTGTCTGCACCAGCGAAGCGCGCTTGCCGTCGGTGGCGGTGGTGTTCCAGCAGCCCAGCATGTCCGGATAGGTGGCGGTCTTGACCACGATCTTCCCTTCCGGATTGCAGAATGCCAGTGCGTACAGGCGCTCGTCTTCGATGGCGCGGTTGAACAGCTGGGTGATGCGGGCGTTGGATTTTTCTTCGGCGTAGTACACCATCTGATCCTGCATCGCGGTGGCCAGCAGCTGCGAGCGCGTGTCGAGGTCCTTCACAAACCAGCGCAGCGTCAGCGTGTCAACCAGCGGCACCACCACAAAGGCACCCAATCCAAAGACCAGAACCAGTGGCAGGATGAAACGCAGTGACAGACGGAAGGAGGGAAATGGGGGCATGTTCATTGATTCTCGGCAGGTCGGTTTTCGGAGGCGGATGCCGGCGCTGATGCATCTAGCCTGAATGTTTCATGAACCGGTATTTCGGCATGCGTTCCCATCATCATCGCTGCAGCAATGAGGTCGAAGAAATATCAGGCGAAACTCACCC
>NZ_JAXCHT010000016.1:0-94627 GCF_035984655.1 Actimicrobium sp. GrIS 1.19
GTAGGGCGAGTTTCTACTGATATTTCTTCAACTCCATAGTTGTTGCGATGACGATGAAAACTCCTGCCGAAATGTCGATTCATGAAACATTCAGGCTAGAGCCATCATCAGAGGCAACTCGAATAAAGTCAGCTAACAAGTTTGATGACGTTACCGCCTTGGTTGAGGGGGGGCTCGATGTAGGTGCAGCGATCTTGCCGCACGCGACCCCTGAGAGTGTCGATTCTCTCGGCGCAGTGTAAGGATGACCTCGGTGAAACAGATAGCCATTGTAGGTGAGGATAAATTAACGATGGCTCTTTTACGTAAGTGCGTCAGCACTTATATTCCCGACTTTCATGTCGTGCGGGCAGTAGTTACCAACGGTAGAGGCAACGTAAAAAAAGAAATTGCTGCGTATGCCATGCTGGCGAAGAAAATGCCGGTCCTCATTGGAATCGATCTAGATGACGACGAATGCGCGCCGTCACTTCGCGAGGACTGGGCCGAAATGTATGAAGAGGTTGCAAACTTGTTAATTCGAGTGGCTGTTGCCGAAGCCGAGGCCTGGGTGTTGGCTGACCGAAAGCGTTGTGCTCAATTTCTCGGTGCCACGTCAGATGAGATCGCCGCCAATCCAGAGACGCTAGTTGACCCGAAACGAGCTCTTCTCGATTTGGCCCGAGCGAATGCTGACACGGATTTGAAGAGAGACCTCATCCCTCGCAACTACAATCAATTCGATTTGCCAAGAATCGGGCCTGCCTACAATCTACGGATGACGAATTTCGTGGCAACGAAATGGAGGCCACATGTCGCTCGTGCTCGTTCGGACAGTTTAGATAGGGCAATCATTTGCCTCGAAAAGTTGTAAGCTCGTCGATGAGCCGAACCGCGAATGCAAGCTCAGTAGCAAGGCGACCACGTTTGGCCCCAACTGTATGGGGGTATTTTTGGGGGTATTCTTGTAGATCAAACTACGATTTTTAACATAAGTGGCTGTTTATGCTAATGTTTTCGCACTTAAGTTTGATTGACGCCGCCGTAGTCGACCAGCGCGTCCTCGCCAAGGGCGAACTCAAGGCGGTCGAACTGCTCGGGCTCCTTGGCTACCAGGGTCCCGGCGGAGCGCTTGATGCTGTTGTCGCCGGCCGGCGGCGAAGCTGTACCGGTCGACCAGGTCCTGGTAGATCGCAGTGTAGTTGCACCACAGGCGTAGCTGCTCAGTGATGAAGGCACGGTGCGATTCGCATGCCGACGGCGACACGGTCGGCAGCGCCGGTGGCCGGGATGGGGAATTTACGTCGCCGAGCCGGTGGCACCCGGGGGAATTTGAATCTCCCCAAGTTACACGCATGGCCAGGCTGCGGATAGTCTTGCGGTCGACGCGGGTGATGCAGGCTATCTCGCGCTGGCTCTTGCCTACTGCCAGCAGCGTCAGGATGGTGATTTGCAGATGCGGTTTCAAGACTCACTCCGAACTCCCTCGACGATCGAAGGAGAAAGATAACGTCATGCCAGCGGGATGTTCCCTGTGGTCGCTGCAGGCGCTTTACAGCGCTGTGAAGCGGTCAGTGGGTGGGGAGTTTGGGGTGGCCAGAGGTGGGGCATTTGACCGGCCAACGGGGCTCACGATAAAGGCCTTTATGTGCCAGGGCCAGTGGACGAGTTTGGACAGTATTTTCACTGGAGATGCGGAGTTCAATGATTACCCGTGAATCACCGTCGATCGAGCAGGGGTCACATGTCACCGGCTTAGACGTGAGGCGCTATTGATGGGGAAGAGGAAGGAGGCCGTCGCTTCAAACTGAGGGGTTAGCGCGATCACGGCCGCAACATTTAACGATCAGTTTGAGTCGCCGCCATTTACGGCACAGTTACGGCACGAGGCAACATAAAGCAAAAAGGCCAATCCGGAGATTGGCCTAAGTGTTTGATTCTATTGGTCGGGACGGAGTGATTCGAACACTCGACCCCTTGCACCCCATGCAAGTACGCTACCAGGCTGCGCTACGCCCCGACTGAGCCCGCAGTATATCAGAGCCTCTGGTCGCTTTGCCATGGGGCGGGTCAACAATCGACATCGCGCGTCGGCAAGGCGCTTCGGTGAATTCCTTTATCATTGCCGCACTTCCGCGCGCGTCGTCGCCCTCGGTATAAATCATTTGCCTCATTGAAGGAATCTCCCCATGACCATCAAAATCAGCCACCAGTTCGATGCCGGTGCGATCGACATCATCGCCGCCGACCACCCGCAACAGATCGATCTGCAGATCCGCAAGGACAGCCATGCCGAGTTCGCGCAGTGGTTCTATTTCCGCCTGCAGGGCGCGCGTGGCGAAGCCTGTCAGATGCGACTGCTGAACGCCGGGCAGTCGGCCTATCCGTCCGGCTGGGAGAATTACCAGGCCGTCGCCAGCTATGACCGCCAGACCTGGTTCCGGGTGCCGACCTCGTACGACGGCAAGGTACTGACGATTGCCCACACGCCGGAACGCGACAGCGTGTATTACGCCTATTTCGAGCCGTATTCGTGGGAACGCCATCTGCAATTGCTGGGGCAGGCGGAAGTCTCGCCGCGAGCACGGGTGATCGATCTGGCGACCACGCATGACGGCCGCGATGTGAATGCGATCGTCATTGGCGATCCGGCGGCAGCGAAAAAAATCTGGGTCATCGCGCGCCAGCATCCGGGCGAAACCATGGCCGAGTGGTTTGTCGAAGGCATGGTCCATGCACTGCTCGATCCGGCCAATCCGCTGGCGCGCCGCATTCTGGACAGGGCGGTGCTGTACATCGTGCCGAACATGAATCCCGACGGCTCGGTACGTGGCAACCTGCGCACCAGCGCCACCGGCGCCAATCTGAATCGCGAATGGATGACGCCAACGCCGGAACACAGCCCGGAAGTGTTTGCCGTGCGCGCGCTGATGCACCAGACCGGTTGCGACCTGTTCCTTGATGTGCATGGCGATGAAGGCCTGCCGTATGTGTTCGTCGCCGGCAGTGAAATGCTGGATGGCTTCAGCGACGAACAGATGGCGGCGCAGCAGCGCTTCGTCGACAGCTTCGTGCTGGCCAGCCCGGATTTCCAGACCAAATTCGGCTACGGCACCGGCAAGTACCGCGAAGAGGTGCTGAAGCTGGCGTCGAAGTATGTCGCGCACACCTTCAAGTGCGTCTCGCTGACGCTGGAACTCCCGTTCAAGGACAACGCCAATCTGCCCGACCCGCAGGTCGGGTGGAATGGGGCGCGCAGCGCGCTGCTCGGCGCGGCGGTATTGCAGCCGGTGTTGCAGGCGCTGGATTGAGGCGGGTTGACGTTACGATTGCAGGCAACTGATTCCGCAGCGCTGGTTTTCTTCCTCGTCAACGACCTGTATCGGCGGCGCGGCGGGGTGCGCCGGGGCCTCATGCCGCAGTCGAATTTCACGCATAACGCCCGCATGGCGCCAGTGCCAGTGCGGCAGTGCCGCTTGAACGGCGGACTGCTGCGCGGTTTTATGCTCCTCTGCCCCGGTTGTATCCTCGATGAGTCGCCCTAGCCTTAAATCCAGCTTGCGGCGTGTATTGATGTAGCGAGGGCGACCCGCTGTTTCAACCACCTGGGTCAAAGCCGGGACCAAGGGCCCATGCTCCTGCGCAAGTTGCACACCCGCTGCGCGTTGAGTATGACGATCGGCCGCTTCTTTGGTCAGTTTTTCGAAATGCGCCGGATCAACGTCCTGGAATATGCGCATCGTCAGCGCGTGCAATTCATCGGGCCTGAAGCCGTTTGCGTTGGGATCGGTCAACAGATCCCTGATCAGAGGCAGAACGTGCTGCTTGAATTTCTTGCCGTTTTCTTTTGATCCGTGAATCACCCGCTGATAGTTTTGCAACAGGACCTGGTTCAATTCATCCGCTGACAACCGTTGGAACAAGCCACCTGGCCTGGCGTAGATTTCGTATGTCTGCACCATCACCCGTGGTTCTTCCGGCGCCAGCGCATCAGAGCCCATCAGAAAACGGGTGGGATGCTTTTTGACCAGTTCGGCCAGCCTGGCCGGATCCAGTTTGCTTGCGACACGGCTCCATGACAGATCAATCATCAGGTTGGGGTGCTGCGACAGTAATTGGTCCACATATTCGCAGTGCTTGTCCGCGACCGGTCCGAAGCGATTGACGCCGCCGCAGTGGGCCCAGATGATCGTCGTGTCCTGCGTCTGCGGATCGTCGAGCAGCTTGACGACGCCAGCGAGATTGCCCGGGTGGCGGGGGCAACTGGCCTCGACCAGTGCACTGTCCATGTCGCAGTGCATGGTCAGCGCCATACCCGCAGTCCCGACCGTCTGGAGCAGCGTGTACATCGGTTTGATGTTTTCATCCAGGTCCGCCTGGCTGCGGTTGGGGATCAAGTACATCACCATTTCCTTTTGCAGCGTGACTTCGCCGACCGAGGCGATATCCACATCCATCGCATCCAGATTGCGCAGGAAACTCAGATAGGCGCGTGGATCCCCCAGATTCAATCCGGTCATGGCGATATCGATCATGTCCGGGTCTTCCGGAGGTAACCTCTTATATTGCTGAATCTGATGCCAGTCCGGGGATGAGTCGACCAGAAGCTCGATTTGTTGTTGCCTTTCATGCACCTGGTGGGCAGTCAATTCCGTGCCCGCCATGTCGGCCTGGCTGAGGTAATAACTATCGCCGCAACAGCCTGGTTGTTCCCGCTGCCGGATAAAGCGTTCGTCGCCCAGCAAGGACACAACCGGGGTGGAAATGGCACTGAGCAGGAGATGACGAATGTTGTTCTGTTTGGCCCATTCCACGATGACAGGCAACGGCAGACCGCGCCCGTCGTAGCGCAGCAAGTGAAAATGCACATCTGCGTGGGGAAGTATGGGTACCCCAGGCGCGCGCGTTTCGGCGCTGGCAAACTGGGCAGGTGAGTCGCCGGCAGGCTGGACAGGCGGTTGATCGGCGCCGAACGAACCGTGGCGCGACGGCACATTCTTGCCTGGTTCGAAAATCACCAGGCGCTGTATCTCTTCGAGGTTCAGGCGGCGTGGACCCTGCGTTTCGGCCGGCACCGGCGTGCTTGTCGCCGCGCGTGGCGAGGTAGCTGACATCATGATGGCACCTGTTCGATCGAAAGTGGGTAAAGCGCCGCGCGATTGCGCGCGATCTGGATGGGGGGTACGGCATTGCCAGCGCAATGCATACGATTGAAGTACTGCGCGCTGCGCACCAGCGATTTCACCACCGCCAGCAGTGCTTCAGGTGTGGCATCTGCCAGGCTGACATCTTCGATCAGCACCACGCTATCCATCGACTTGGAGAAACTGAAGTTACGCGTACTGGTCATGAGCATCATGAAATTCTGCTTGAGCATCATCGGGTACAGCTCGGCCTGATGCTCGGCGTCGAGTTGGCCAAGGCTGGCGTAGACGAACAGCATCGCCGGATTGGCCTTGGGTTTCCAGGAGACGGCAAGGATGACGCCGTCGTAGGTGATGCCTTCGCCGGTCAGCACGCGTTGCGGTGCGTGATAGCCGGTCAGGGCGCAGAAGCCGTGGATGAGTCGTTCAAAGCCGGATTGCATGATTTTTCTCGGATGGTGTTGATCGATTGCAGGCATGCGCGGAGGTGTCGTACTGCGTTGCTGCGGACATTGCCTGCGATGAGTAACGGTCGGCAGTTGCTGGTTCCATCATTGGAACCGCCCAGCGGTTTCCGTCATTCATGGGCTTCGTGATTCAGCAGGAGCAGCCATGCCGCCATCGTTCGAGAATGTCATCCGCAATTTCTGTCTGTATAAAGCGCTGGCCGAGCCGGAACATCTGCTCAAGGGCGGTTCGGTGCTGGTCAACGAGGTCGCGTTTTGCTTCATCTACGACCTGCACCGGATGCCGCAGGCCTTGACGCTGTGCACGGTGTTCGGCGCAGCGCCGCTGCAAAACGAGACTGCGATCTACCGTGCGCTGCTGAGCCAGAATCATGTCGGTCATGCCGGTAAGGGCCCGGGTTTTTGTATGTCGCCCAAGACCGGCGACGTGGTCCATCTGCGCACGATGCTGCTGGAGGAGGCGACCCCGGTTCGGCTGGCGAGCACGATGGTGTTCTTCAGTGAACGGGCGCGGGAGTGGCAAACCACCTTTTTCCTGCCGCAATCGGCGACCAGTCGCTTCTTGCGCACGCAGCAGCAACAACCGGGTGCGGCGTCGGCCATTGCCACTTCGGCATCGGCAACGCGGTAGAATCGGAAACATTCAAAAAAGCAATATTCGACTCTGACCCCACTTCTTACTGACCCCACTTTTTACGAGGGCGTTGCCATGCTGATCTCAAATATCCCGTTTGGCCTGACCGACTGGTCTACCGTGGCGCCGGTCGAGCATCCCGGCGAGCGGGGCGCGGCGGTGTGGCGCACGCAGGCGTTTGGTGCGCTGCGGGTGCGCATGGTCGAGTATTCGGCCGAATACATGGCCGATCACTGGTGCGAGAAAGGCCATATCCTGCTCTGCCTGGAGGGCGTGCTGGATACCGAGCTCAAGGATGGACGCGTGTTCCGGCTGACACCGGGTGTCAGCTACCAGGTCGCCGATCACGCCGAGCCGCATCGGTCCTTTACCGAAACCGGTGCGCGCCTGTTCATTGTTGACTGACGCCGGCCGGCCGTACCGCAATAACCCCACCCTTTCCCCCCTTGTTCCCCCGATCACTTTTGCTGCCTCAACGCAATAATCCTGTCTAACTGGAATCTTGTCGTTATCCCGACGGCAGGTTTGGTTTGGCTAGGAGCCACTGGTGGCAGAAGACAGCGATCTCGAACGCACGGAACCCGCTTCGCAGCAGCGCATCGACAAGGCGCGCGAAGACGGCGATGTGCCGCGCTCGCGCGAGCTGGCGACCTGCACGATTTTGCTGGGCGCCGGCGCCGGATTGCTGATGACCGGCGAGAACCTGCTGCGTCAGGTGAATGGCGGCCTGATCGCGGGCCTGAGCTTTGATCGGGCCCAGGCCTTCGACATGAGCCTGTTGCTGTCGCGTCAGGGCGGCCATCTGATGGAAGTGTTGCTGGCCTTTGCGCCGCTGGCCGGCCTGCTGATGCTGGTGGCGCTGGCGTCGCCGTTGCTGATTGGCGGCTGGCTGTTTTCGACCAAGGCGCTGACACCGGATTTCGGCAAGATGAATCTGTTCAAGGGCCTTGCCCGGATGGTCTCGCTCAATTCGCTGGTGGAACTGGTCAAGGCGATTGCCAAGGCACTCATCGTCGGCGTCATCGCCTATCTGGTGATGCGCAGCCAGATCGATGCCGTGCTGGGTTTGATGGTCGAGCCGGTGCGCGCCGGCAGCATGCATCTGTCGCAGATGCTGTTTTCCAGTTTCATGCTGATCGTGATGGGTTTGGTGATCATCGCCGGCATCGATGCGCCGTACCAGATGTTCAGCTACGGCAAAAAACTGATGATGACGCGCCAGGAAGTGCGCCAGGAAGCCAAGGAATCGGAAGGCAATCCGGAAATCAAGGCGCGCGTGCGGTCGCAACAGCGCGAGATGGCGCGCCGCCGGATGATGTCCGAAGTGCCGAACGCCGACGTGGTCGTCACCAACCCAACCCACTTTGCGGTCGCGCTGAAATACGCCGACGGCAAGATGCGCGCACCAACCGTGGTCGCCAAGGGGGCCGACGCCATCGCCGCCAAGATTCGTGAACTGGCCACCGCCAACAACGTGCTGATGGTGGAGTCGCCGCCGCTGGCACGGGCACTGTATCGCCACGCCGAACTGGGCGATGAAATTCCGGAAGCCTTGTACACCGCCGTGGCCGAGGTGCTGGCGTATGTGTATCAGTTGCGCGCCTTCCGCAGCGGCGACGGCGACCGGCCCGAATTGCCGACGGCGATCGAGGTACCGCCTGAACTCGATCCGCAGAATCCGGCGGCCTCGGTCAAGCCTGATCAGGGAGCACGCGCATGAATTCGAAATGGTTTGGCTGGATGAGCGGTCCCAACAGCAAGGCGTTCGCCGCGCCGGTGATCATCATCATGATGCTGTCGATGATGGTGCTGCCGCTGCCGGCCTTCGTGCTCGACGTGTTCTTCAGCTTCAATATCGCGCTGTCGATCATCGTGCTGCTGACCAGCCTGTACACCATCAAGCCGCTCGACTTCCTCGCCTTTCCGACCGTGCTGCTGGTCAGTACCATGCTGCGCTTGTCGCTCAACGTCGCTTCGACGCGCGTGGTGCTGACCGAAGGCCATACCGGCCCGGATGCGGCCGGCAAGGTGATCGAGGCGTTTGGTCACTTTCTGATCGGCGGCAATTACACCGTCGGTATCGTGGTCTTCATCATCCTGACCATCATCAACTTCACCGTCGTCACCAAGGGTGCCGGACGGATCGCCGAAGTGGGTGCGCGCTTTGCCCTCGACGCCATGCCCGGCAAGCAGCTGGCGATCGACGCCGATCTGAACGCCGGCCTGATCGGTGAACCTGAAGCACGCCGCCGCCGGACCGAAGTGGCGCAGGAAGCCGAGTTCTATGGCGCGATGGACGGTGCCTCCAAATACGTGCGCGGCGATGCCGTGGCCGGCATCATCGTCACCGTGATCAACATCGTCGGCGGCCTGATCGTCGGGCTGGTGCAGCACGACATGGCGTTTGCCGACGCGCTCAAGAACTACACGCTGCTGGCCATCGGTGATGGCCTGGTCGCGCAGATTCCGTCGCTGATCATTTCGACTGCCGCAGGTGTGGTGGTCTCGCGGGTGGCCAACGATGTCGATATCGGTACCCAGTTGATCAACCAGCTGTTCGCCAAACCGCAGGTGCTGTACATCACGGCCGCCATCGTCGGCGGCATGGGCGTCATCCCCGGCATGCCGCATGTCGCCTTCCTGCTGCTCGGCGCTGGCCTGGCCTGGGCCGGGTATGCCGCGTCGAAACGGCAGGCCGCAGGTCCGGTGGCCGAGCCGGAGCCGGTGGTCACCAGCGCGCCGGTCGAAAGCGAAGAAGCGACCTGGCAGGACATCGTGCCGGTCGACACGCTCGGCCTGGAAGTCGGCTATCGCTTGATCCCGCTGGTCGACAAGACCCAGAATGGCGAGCTGCTCAAACGCATCAAGGGCATCCGCAAGAAGTTTGCGCAGGAGGTCGGCTTCCTGTCGCCGCCAGTGCACATTCGCGACAATCTCGAACTCAAGCCGTCGTCGTACCGGATCTCGCTCAAGGGCGTGGAAGTCGGCAGTGGCGAGGCCCATGCCGGACAATTCCTGGCGATCAATCCCGGCATGGTGACCGGAACCCTGCCCGGTGCCCCGACCACCGATCCGGCCTTCGGACTGCCTGCGGTGTGGATCGAAGCCGGCATGCGCGACCAGGCCCAGGCGATGGGGTACACCGTGGTCGATGCCGGCACCGTGGTGGCGACCCATCTGAATCATCTGATCACCACCCATGCCGCCGAACTGCTCGGCCGGCAGGAAGTGCAGCAGTTGCTCGACCATCTGGCCAAGGAATCGCCAAAGCTGGTGGAAGACCTGGTGCCGAAGACGATCTCGATTTCGACGCTGCAGAAAGTGCTGCAGAACCTGTTGATGGAAGGCGTGCACATCCGTGACATGCGCACCGTCATCGAATGCCTGGCCGAGCATGCCAGCCAGACCCAGGAGCCGAACGAACTCACGGCGCTGGTGCGCATCGCGCTGGGTCGCGCCATCGTGCAGCAGATTTTCCCGGGCACCAATGAGCTGTCGGTGATGACGCTGGATAACCGGCTGGAACGCTTGCTGATGCAGGCATTGCAGGCCAGCGGTCCGGACGGCACCGGCATCGAGCCGGGGCTGGCCGATACGCTCACGTATCAAACGCAGCAAGCCACGCAGCATCAGGAACAGCTCGGCCTGACACCGGTGCTGCTGGTGCCGGCGCCGCTGCGGGCGTTGCTGTCGCGCTTTTTGCGCCGGGTTTTACCGCAGTTGAAGGTGTTGTCGCACGCCGAATTACCGGATTCCAAAACGATTAAAGTAACCAGTCTGGTCGGAGGACAAGCATGAACGTGAAAAAATTTTCCGCAAGCAGTTCGCGTGAAGCGTTGCGTCAGGTCCGCGAAGCACTCGGCCCCGATGCAGTGATTCTGTCGAATCGCAATCTGAACGGCATGGTCGAAATCCTGGCACTCGCCTCCGACGACATGACTTCGCTGGCCGGCCACGACGAGCTGCCCTCGGCCACCACGCTGCCCGAACAGGAGTCGGCCTTGCTGGGCGCCTTTGCGAAACGGCGCGCGGAAACCGATCAGGCTGCCGGGCTGGCGGAGGCGATCGAACAGTCGCGCATCGTGCGTGCACCGGAGTTCGCCGGACGCGACGACAGCAGCCGCGAGATGGCCGACATGATGCGCGAGATCCGTTCGATGCGCAGCATGATGGAATCGCAGTTGTCGGAATTGTCGTGGGCCTCATCGCAAAAACGCGAGCCCATGAAAGCCACCGTGGTGCGCGAATTGCTGGCCGCCGGTTTCAGCGCCAGCCTGTCGCGCTATCTGGCCGAGAACCTGCCGGAAGGCGGCACCGCCACCGAAGCCATGAGCTGGATCAAGGGCGTCCTGGCACGCAATATCAACGTCATGGGCAACGACAGCACGATGCTGGAACAGGGTGGCGTGTTTGCGCTGGTCGGTCCGACCGGCGTCGGCAAGACCACCACTACCGCCAAGCTGGCGGCGCGCTGCGTGATGCGCCACGGTCCCGGCAAGCTGGCGCTGATCACCACCGACGGCTACCGGATCGGCGGCTACGAACAGCTGCGCATCTACGGCAAGATCCTTGGCGTGATGGTGCACTCGGTGAAGGACGAAGCCGACCTGCGCATCGCCCTCGATGAACTCAAGAACAAACACACCGTGCTCATCGATACCGTCGGCGTCAGCCAGCGCGACCAGATGGTGGGCGAGCAGGTCGCGATGCTGCAAGGCGCCGGGGCGCATGTCAAGCGGCTGCTGTGCCTGTCGGCCACCTCGACCGGCGAGACGCTCAACGAAGTGGTGCGGGCCTATCAGGGCACCGGCCTGGCCGGCTGCGTGATGACCAAGCTCGACGAAGCCGCCACCATCGGCAATGTGCTGGATGTGGTGATCCGCCAGAAGCTGAGTTTGTACTACGTCGCCAACGGCCAGCGCGTGCCGGAAGATCTGCACGTGGTCAACAAGCAGTATCTGGTCGACCGCGCCTTCAAGCTCAAGCGTGAGAGCGCGCCGTTCCAGCTCAGTGATGCCGAATTGCCACTGGTGATGGCCAACACCACCCGTGGTTCGAACGACAAGTCACTGCGCGAGGTGAGCCTTGGCTAGTTTTCCATCCGATCAGGCAGAAGGCCTGCGCCGCATGCTGGCCGGCCCGAAGCCGCGCATCGTCAGTGTCGTGTCGGCACTTGGCGCCGACGAAAAAGCTGCCACCTTGATTAATCTGGCGGCATCGCTGGCGCGCACTGGCAGCGATGTGCTGTTGCTGGACGCCTGCGGCGCCGCGAACGGACTGGCGCAACGGTTGGGCGCGGCGCGTGCCGCGACGCTGATGCAAGTGGCGCGGCAGGAGCGCGGTCTGAATGAAGTGGTGCAGATGCTGCCGCAGGGCTTCGCGGTGGCCACGCTGGCGCGCGAAAACCTGCATCGGGCCTTGCAGGATGTTGATGCAGCACGGCGGCTGGCGAATGCCTTTGGCGTTTTGGCAAGCCAATCTGACATCATGCTGGTCGATGCCGAGCCGGATGCCGACGATGGATTTCCGATTCCGGCCATGCAGCGTGGCGAAATCGTGGTCCAGGTGTCATGTAGCGGTAGCTCAATTACCTCCGCCTATGCGATCATCAAGCGTCTGTCGGCGCGGCTGGGCCGCCGACCGTTCGGCGTGCTGGTGACCGGCGCCAGTCCGACCGAAGCGCGGCAGATTTATGAGAACATGGCGCAGGCCGCCAGCCGCTATCTGGCGGTCCAGCTGACATCGATCGGTTCGGTGCCGGCCGATGCCGATTTGCGGCGCGCGACCCAGTTGGGTCGCCCGGTCATCGATGCCTTTCCGATGGCGGGCGCCTCGGTCGCGTTTCGGCAGTTGGCCGGACGCTTCGCGCGCATTGACGGCGGGGTAGCACGCATACCCGAATATGCATGAGCAAGGGAGTCGACAAGTTTCATGTACACAGTCAGCGGAAAGTCCGACCGGAATCATCTGCTCGCAGAACACGCGCCGCTGGTCAAACGTCTTGCCCATCAGATGAAGGCGAAACTGCCACCCAGCGTCGAGGTCGATGACCTGATCCAGGCCGGCATGATCGGCCTGCTCGACGCCATCAACCGTTACGAGGAAACCCACGGCGCGCAATTCGAGACCTATGCCGTGCAGCGCATTCGCGGTTCGATGCTCGACGAATTGCGCAGCAGTGACTGGCTGCCGCGCAGCATGCGCCAGAACATGCGCAAGATTGAAGTGGCGATGAACGCGTTGCAGCAGAAGCTGGGGCGCGCACCGCTGGAAACCGAGCTGGCGCGGCACATGAAGATGACGCTGGAGGAGTACCAGGATTTGCTCGGCGAAGGTGGCGGGCATCAACTGGTGTATTACGAAGATTTTCACGACAACACCGAAGGCAACGAACATTTTCTGGATCGCTATTGCACCGACCTGTCGGACAATCCGCTGCAGAGTTTGCTCAATGCCGGTTTTCGCGACGCGGTGATTCGCGCCATCGGGGCGCTGCCGGACCGCGAGAAAATCCTGATGGGCCTGTACTACGAACAGGAGATGAATTTGAAAGAGATCGGTGCCGTCATGGGTGTGTCGGAATCCCGCGTATCACAACTGCATAGCCAGGCGATCGCCCGCATGCGTGCCTTCCTCAGAGAGAAAGCATGGACTGGGGTAGCGTAGCCGGGCTGGCGCTGGCACTGCTTGGCATTCTGGTCGGCCAGTTGCTGGAGGGCGGTCGTCTGGGCGCGCTGTTCCAGCCGACGGCGCTGGTCATCGTGGTGGTCGGCACGCTCGGATCGGTGCTGCTGCAAAGCGGACTGCCGACCTTCAAGCGCGGCATGCGCATGGCACGCACGATCTTTTTCAAACCGGTCAACAAGCACCGCCTGTATGCCGCCGACATCGCGCTGTGGAGCCAGACCGCGCGCCGCGAGGGCATGCTCAGCCTGCAGCGCTACATGGACAAGCAGGACGATCCGTTCATCAGCAAGGGACTGCGCCTGCTCACCGATGGCGTCGATCCGTTCAAGCTGCGCGAAATCCTCGGCATCGAAATCAGCACCTTTGAAACCGGCGAGCGACAGGCCGCGCGGATCTGGGATTCCGCCGGCGGTTACGCGCCGACCATCGGCATTCTGGGCGCCGTGCTGGGCCTGATCCACGTGATGGAAAACCTGTCCGATCCGAGCCGCCTCGGCGCCGGCATTGCGGTCGCCTTCGTCGCCACCATCTACGGCGTCGGCCTCGCCAACCTGGTATTCCTGCCGATCGGCGGCAAGTTGCGCACCGCCGTCAACGACGACGTCACCCGGCTGGAAATGCTGGCCGACGCATTTTTCTGCATCGCTGCCGGTGACAATCCGCTGTCGATCCAGGAGCGCATGATGGCCTACGAAAGATAAGCCGTGAGCAAGGACCGCGGCCAATCGACACCGACTGCACGGGCGCGCAAGCGCTTCGAGGACGGTGAAGCCAGCCATGAACGCTGGCTGATTTCGTATGCCGATTTCATTACCTTGCTGTTTGCGTTTTTTGTCGTGATGTATGCGCTGTCGTCAGTCAACGAGGGCAAGTACCGGGTGCTGTCGCTGTCGCTGGGGACGGCATTCGGCAATGCGCCAAGCACGATTTCGCCGGTGGTCAAGGGCAACGAGCCACCCGGCCTGTCGCTGCGCCGGCAGCCGGCGGCAGTCGACCGGGCCCGTCTGGAAGCGCTGCGCCGCGAAAAGGAAAACCTCACCGCGATCGCGCGCGACATCCTCAAGGTGCTGTCGCCATTGGTCAATTCCGGCAAGGTGCGTGTGACCCAGACCAGCCGTGGCGTGACCATCGAAATCAACGCCAGCGTCCTGTTCGCGCCCGGCGAAGCCAAACTGAGTACCGACTCGCTGCAGGCCCTGAGCGCAATCGCACGCGTGCTCAGCGAGGACACCCATGCGATCCAGATCGAAGGTCATACCGACAATGTGCCAATCAGGAACACCGCCTTCCCGTCCAACTGGGAACTCTCCAGCGTACGCGCCAGCAGCGTGGTGCGGCTGTTTGTCGAAAACGGCGTCGGCGAAAATCGCCTGACCGCCATCGGCCATGGTCCGAACCGGCCGGTTGGCAGCAACGACACGCCGGAAGGGCGCTTGCGCAATCGCCGTGTCGAGGTGCTGATTCTGGCGACGCTGCCCGAGCCGGTTACCGAAGTGCCGGTAGTGAAACCGGATCAGGACGGCGCGCGATAGCCTTCTTTATCGCCGAGCGTTTGCTCCCACGCGACGATCGATGCATGCGTCGCTTCGCGCCGTTCCTTGTCGAGCAGCGCACGGCCGGCCTTCGACGACAAGGTTTCGTAGTTGCGACGGTCGGTGCGCATGTCAACGCGACGCCAGCCCATCATGCATAACCAGTCCCACTGCTCGTCGTCAATCGGGGTTTTCAGACGCAGGTGCAATCCGTTGCGCGCCAGATTGCTGCCCGGCGGAGGCTTGGGGCCGGCCGGTGGCAATTGGCGACGTCTGCGGATACCGAACAGCTTGCGCAATGCATGAATCGGATTCATTACGGCCGTTGCCTCGGGAGTGGTGAATGGTTGGTGCTTGAGTTTAACTTCGAATCACTTTCCCGGCAGATAAAAGCGTAACGGTGGTGCTCGTCATGTTGTCGCCAAATGCCCAACCCGGGCTTCGCGAATCGGCAAATTCACCAGCGCGGCGGCCAGCGCCAGCACAATATCGGCGTACCACATCCAGTTGTAATTGCCCAGGCGCGAGATCGCCAGGCCACCCAGCCATGCGCCGAAAAATCCGCCGATCTGATGCGACAGCAGCGTCAGTCCGAACAGTGTGGCCAGATAGCGGGTGCCGAACAGCTTGCCGACGATGCCGGCAGTCGGCGGCACCGTCGCCAGCCAGGTCAGGCCGAGCGAGGCGGCGAACAGGTAAAAGGTCCAGGCGGTTTTTGGCGCCAGCAAATAGATCCCGATCAGCGCGGCACGACTGGCGTAGATGCCGAACAGCAGATATTTCATCCGATAGCGCGCGCCGAGCGCACCGACGCCGAGGCTGCCGACGATATTGAACAGGCCGATCAGCGCCAGTGCGGTGGCCGAGACACTGGCCGACAGACTGCACAACGCGACTTCGCCCGGCAAATGCGTCACCAGAAACGCGATATGAAATCCGCAAGTGAAGAAGCCGGCATGCAGGCACCAGTAGCTGCGGTCGCGCAGTGCCAGTTTGACCTGCGCGCCAAGGCTGATCTCGGCGACGGCGATGGCAGCCGGGGAGGGTGTGGCCGGCGCGCGGCGACGCAATGGCCAGGCCAGCGGAATCGTCAGCAGCGTGGTCGCCGCCATCGTGAACATTGCCGCGACCCAGCCCGCACTGTTGATGATCGCCTGCATCAAGGGAGCAAAGATAAACTGGCCGAACGAGCCACCGGCATTGATGAAGCCGGCGGCAAAAGGGCGTCGTTGCGGCGGCAGCGTTTGCGTGGCCGCGCCGATCAGGATCGAAAAACTGCCGGCGCCCGCGCCTGCCGCAGTTAGCAAGCCCATGCTCAGCAGCAGCCCCCATTGGCTCGACATGAATGGCGTCAATGCAGTGCCGCCGGCAAGCAGCAGGGCGCCCAGAATGATCACCTTGGCGGAACCGATCTTGTCGGCCATGACCCCGAACACCGGTTGCGCCAGGCCCCAGACAAATTGACCGATGGCCAGCGCGAAACTGATCGAGACGATGCCCAACCCGGTCGATGTATTGATCGGCGAGATGAACAGGCCGGTGGTCAGGCGCGCACCCATGGTGATCATCAGAATCGCTGCCGCGGCCAGCATCAGGCCCCAGGCAGCGCGCGGCGACATCTCATTCGACTGCGGCATGCAATTTCTCCTCAAGTAACGGGTTCAGTTCGTGCAGTGCGGCGCCGACATCGCTGTGCAGGGCATGCACCAGGTCGAGGCCCAGCGCCAGCTCGAGTTCGGTTTGCGCCTCGCGCCAGGCCTTGGCAGCGCTGTGTCGCTTTTCCTGCCCGGCGTCGGTAATGCGCACGATGCGGCGACGGGCGTCGGTGCCGGCAGTCTGCATGACCCATCCGGCGACGATCAGCGGTTTCAGGGTGCGGGTCAGGGTGGTGCGGTCGGTGCCCAGTTTGTGCGCCAGCTCGGCCATTGCGACACCGGCTGGATCAAGATTTTGCAGCAATGAATATTGGGTGGTTTTGAGGCCAACGCCTGCCAGATGCAGGTCGTACAGGCGTGACACCGTGCGCGTCAGTTTGCGCAGGGCGAAACAGGTACAACGAAAGGAAGCTGTCATCGTGAATTCCAGCGAAAATATATGTGTAGGCACACATAATTGTCGGGAAATATAAATCATGCGCTGGAAGATATCCAGTGATTTTTATTGTGGGGGGCGGGATTGGTGATGCCGTGGCGTGTGCCGCCAGCAACTGCGCGTTGCGCGACGTCTCTCTGCCTGATGCCGCGTGTTGATGCCCGGCCACGCCGGACGCCAATCTATCGGGACAACCCGGCGCGAATTCCGGATCGCAGGGATCAATCGGAAAGACGCGGCAGGATGATCGGCCGGATCAACACGGGATAGAACGGGTGCTGCCAGGCATGCCGTCAGGAAGACGGCCAACTCCCGGCAAACTGCAAGGCTTGCAGCCGGCCGGTCAACGCCGGAGTATCAGTGCCGTGCCGAACTGGTGCGCACGCCGCTGACCCGATATTTGCCGCGACGGTCACCCATCAGGGCGCGTAATTCGGCAATCGAGAGGTCGGCAACTTCATGCATGCGGATCAGCAGGGATGCACCGACCGGCAAGCGGCGGTGACGAATCTTGCTGATTACCGGTGGCGCCACTTCCAGCGCACGCGACAGCGCCGCGTCATTCTTGATCGCCAGCTTTTCGATGAGTGTGTTGAGCAGATGATCGGGATCGTAAGCCTGATCTTGCAGGTTTTGCACGGTTTGTGTCATGGCGTCTACCTTCGTGTTGAAAAAGTACATTCAGTTTGCCAACACAATGCAGGGCACGATGTGCGTTATCGCACATAAACATCTAATAACAGTTCTGAAAGTTAGCCCCGATGCATTTGTTTGATCTGGGGCAAACAAAGGTGGGGTGGAACATTTACGCATCCTGCACTTCACACGCAGGATGGTGTAGTTGAAAACTGCTTAACCGATCGCCAGGCCGCGCCCTGGCGCTTTTCCGGTCGATTGGCCGTCCGGGCCATAGAAGCCGCCATGTTGCGACTTGCCCTGCAGGATGTTGAGTTCGGTCTGGTTGCGGACCATATGACGCGCAATCAGCATGCCGTTGACACGATTGAGTTCCTTGGCTTCTGCAGTCAGCGTCAGCAGGGCCGACCACGGCGATTCCTTGCCGTTTGAATAATTCGCGTCGCACCAGGCGCGCATGCCTTGTTCGCTGGCCGGGAAGCCGGACTCTTCCAGTCGCGCGTGACGCGCTGTGGCCAGTGCCGTCAATTCCAGCAGCAAGGTCGATTTGGTGGCGGTCAGTTCCGGTAATCCGTCGACACTGCCGGCAATCAGGATGGCCTGCTCCTGCATCAGCACCGCAATCAGAGCACGGGTGCTTTCCTGTTCGGAGGGCAGGCTCGATGCGGGGGCGTTGGCAGGGGTAGACATGGTTATCCTTCTTTGCGTGCAGCGAATTGATCGCGTACGGTGTCGATCAAGCCGTCGGCAATTTTTTCGGGGTTGATTCGGAATGTGCCACTGGCGATGGCGGCCTTGATCTCGCTGACTTTTTTCAGGTCGAAGGTGCTGCTGCCACCCAGGGCCAGGGCCTGCGCCGAGATCTTTACGCTGCCGGACGGTCCGGCACTGGCATTGCTGACCGCTGCAGCCTGGTCGGCGCCCTTGCTGGAGCGGGTCTGGGTCGGCGAAACGCCAACACTGCCGGTCTTTTTGCTCGAATCGTCAATCTTCACGATGTTTCCTTGATTGGTCAGGGTACATCACCCCGTGTCATAGTCCCATAACGGCAGGCGGGAAAATAACTTTAGGACGATTGGCGTGGTTCCCTTGTCAATTTGGTACGTAATTCAGTAGGTGACATCAACTATCCCGCCCGCCCGCGCCACCCCGCTGACGACTTGCCCGCCAGCGGTCTTGGCCTGGGCAATCTGGCCGGCCACCGCATTGTTCAGCGCGCGCCCGTCGGTAGCGACTGAAAATCCCGGTCCGGTCGAGACTACCCGCACTGCCTGGCCCTGCTGCACCGCTTGTACTGTCTTGAGCGAATCCTGCCGCAGCGGGCTGCCCAGGCCGACTGAGCCTGCAACGGTACGTCCGATCGCCTGGGCCGGATCGGTCAGGACCCCGGCCGGCAGCAGGGTCAAGTCGCCCCTGATCCTGATCACATCATTCGGCCCTACCAGCTGGCCCTGCGACAGCGGGATCGCGCTGGCGACATAATCGGCGATGACCTTCACCTGCGCGGTGACATATACGGTCCACGGCGACGGCGCCGTGCAACGCACCCCCACGCTGGTCCTGCCCCAGACCCGGCTGCCCGCGGGCAGGAACGCTTCCGGCGTCTGGCAGGCCGGCAGACTGAGGCGGGCATCGAGCTGGCCAACCGTAATCTGCACCTCGCCCGGCAAGCCGGTGGTCTGGACGCGCAGGAACTGTTCGACGCTGCTGCGGATTTGCGCCGGGTCCTGCCGCGGCGCGAGGGTTTGCGCCGATGCGGACAGACTGATCAGTGCGGCAGACAGGAACAGAAGGGTTTTCATGGCGCTCAGTGGAGGGAATCCGGAATCTGAGTGTAGCGATGGATAGTTTCCACAAAGCGACAAACAGACCGGATTTCCCCGACTTGCTCGTCTGATCACCGCCCACCCGGCTGCGTATCATCAAGGCTGGAAAAACCATCAACCGCAGCTGCCATGGGCAGTGAGGAGAATGCCATGATTGGAAAACTGGACGATTACCTGCGCTTCAATGAGACCTCGCTGAATTTGCGCGGTCAGCGTCAGCAATTGATCGCCTCGAACATCGCCAATGCCGATACGCCCAACTATAAGTCACGCGACATCAATTTCAATAGCGCGATGAAGACGGCAATGGCGCGCAGCACGCCGCAGGCCGGCGCGTTGACCAAGACCTCGGATACCCACCTGTCGGCCAAAAGCGGCACTGGCGGCAGCGGCGTGAACGGCGTACCGTTGCTGTACCGGAATATCCAGCAGGGCGCCATCGACGGCAACACGGTCGACATGGACGCCGAGCGCGGCCAGTTTGCCGACAATGCGATCCGCTACGAAGCCGGCATCACCATGATCAGCAGCCAGATCAAAGGCTTGCTGAGCGCGATCCAGGGATAACCATCATGTCTTTGTTCAGTATTTTCAATGTGGCCGGTTCGGCGATGACAGCGCAGTCGCAGCGCCTCAATACCACTGCCTCGAATATCGCCAACGCCGACAGCACCACCAGCGCCAACGGACAGGTCTACAAATCCAAGCAGGTCATTTTCAGCGCCGTGCCTGTCGATGGCGCGGCCTCGGCCGGGGTCAAGGTGCAGCGCGTGGTCGAAGACAGCGCGCCGCCGCGGCTGGTGTATGACCCGAAACATCCGCAAGCCGATGAAAAAGGCTATGTCGCGATGCCGAATGTGAACGTGGTTGAAGAAATGGTGAACATGATCTCCGCCACGCGGTCCTACCAGACCAATGTCGAAACATTGAACGCGGCCAAGACGCTGCTCCTGAAAACCTTGACCATCGGTCAATAACAGTTCACCCAAGGATATTCACCATGTCATCCATTGCAGGCGTTGCCAATACCACCCCGTCCGCCGATCTGCTGGCCTCCGTCAACGGCACCAAGGCTGCCGCTGCCGCCACCGGGTCGGTGGAAGAAACCCAGGACCGCTTCCTCAAGCTGCTGGTCACCCAGATGAAAAACCAGGACCCGCTCAACCCGCTCGACAGCGCGCAGGTCACCAGCCAGCTGGCGCAATTGTCGACTGTCAGCGGCATCGACAAGGTCAACACCACGCTCGAATCGCTCAAGACCAGCTTCCAGTCGAATGAATCGGTGCAGGCGGCCGGCTTGATCGGGCATGGCGTGCTGGCACCGTCGAAGTCGATCTCACTCAGCTCGGGCAAGGCCATCTTCGGTATCGACCTGCCGTCGCCCGCCGACAAGGTGCAGGTCGTGGTCAAGGATGCCGCCGGCAATGCCGTGCACACCATCGATCTGGGTCCGGAAGATACCGGCACCACCGCACTGACCTGGGATGGCAGCAAGGACGACGGCACCAAGGCGGTGGACGGCACCTACACTTTCGAAGTCACGGCCAAGCAGGGCGCCACCGCGGTGGTCGCCACCGCATTGGGGTTCGGTGAAGTCGGCAGCGTCTCGACCGGCACCGCCGGCGTCAAGCTCAATGTCACCGGACTGGGCCCGATCAACTTTAACGATGTGCGGCAAATCCTGTAACAGGATCCGTTCCATATTTGCTGTCTACAGGAGAACACCATGAGTTTCCAACAAGGTTTGAGCGGTTTGAACGCGGCGTCCAAGAGCCTCGATGTCACCGGCAATAACGTCGCCAACTCCAGCACGGTCGGCTTCAAGAGCGGTCAGGCGCAGTTCGCCGATGTGTATGCTGCCTCGCTCAACGGCTCGGGCGCCTCCCAGGTCGGGATCGGCGTGAAGGTCTCGACCGTGGCACAGCAATTCACCCAGGGTAACGTCACCTCGACCAACAATCCGCTCGATCTGGCCATCAATGGCGCCGGGTTCTTCAGGATGGACAACAATGGCGTGACCACTTACAGCCGCAACGGCCAGTTCTCGCTCGACAAGACCGGCTATGTGGTGAATGCGCAGGGACTCAAGCTGACCGGCTACATTGCCAATGCCAAAGGGGTGTTGCAAACCGGCGCGCCCAGCGACCTGATCTTCAACACTGCCGATCTGGCGCCGCAAACCACCAGCAACGTCGGTTTGCTGGTCAATCTGGATTCACGCGAAGGCTTGCCGGCGACGGCGGTCTTCAATGCCACCGACCCTACCAGCTACAACCGGTCGACCTCGATTTCGGTGTTCGACACGCTGGGTAATTCGCATGTCATCCAATCGTTTTTCAAGAAGACCGCCAGCAATACCTGGGATGTGTATGGCACCAGCGACGGCGTCCCCTTGACCACGCCAAAAATCGGCACGCTGGTGTTTTCCAGCAGTGGTGCGCTGACCACGCCGCAGCCCTTCGTGGCCTCGGCCACCGTGACCTCCGGTGCGGTCGCGCCGTTGACCTTCAATGTCGATTTCACCGGCTCGTCACAGTACGGTTCGGCGTTTGGCCTGAATTCGCAAACCCAGGACGGCTACACCTCCGGCAAGCTGTCCGGGTTTACCACCGGCGCCGACGGCGTGATCACCGGACGCTACACCAACGGCAAATCCGCGACGCTCGGGCAGGTGGTGCTGGCCAACTTTACCGATCCGAACGGATTGGCGAACCTCGGCAACAACGCCTGGGCCGAAACCGCTGCCTCCGGCGGCCCGCTGATTGGCGCGCCGAGTTCTGGCAGCCTCGGCGTGTTGCAATCGTCGGCGGTGGAAGATTCCAACGTCGATCTGACTGCGGAGCTGGTGAACCTGATCACCGCCCAGCGCTTTTATCAGGCCAACGCGCAGACCATCAAGACCCAGGATCAGGTCTTGCAAACGCTGGTCAACCTGCGTTGATCCTGAATTGACCCTGAATAGCGCCACGGAGGATTGAATGGATCGGCTGATCTACACCGCCATGACCGGCGCCAAGCACGTCATGGAGCAGCAAAGCACGACCGCCAACAACCTGGCCAATGCCACGACCACCGGTTTTCGCGCGCAGCTCGATGCGTTTCGTGCGATTCCGGTGGTGGGCCCCGGCCTGCCGACCCGTGCCTTCGTGGTCGACTCGACCGTCGGCGCCGATTTTTCACAGGGCGCGCTGCAGGAAAGCGGGCGGGTGCTGGATGTCGCCATCCAGGGCAAGGGCTGGCTGGCGCTGGAAATGCCCGATGGCACCGAAGCCTATACCCGGCAGGGTAGCCTGAAGGTCAATGAAAACGGCATTCTGCAGAGCCAGAGCGGACATAATGTCATCGGCGACGCCGGACCGATCACGATCCCGCCCGACGTCAACATCACCATCGCCAAGGATGGCACCGTGTCATCGGTGGAAGCCGGCAGCCGGCCCGGGCAAGCGGTCATCATCGGCCGCATCAAGCTGGTCAACCCGCCGGAGGAGACACTGGTGCGCGGTGACGACACGCTGTTTCGGGTCAAGGGCAACGCGCCGGCCGAAGCCGATGCCAACGTCGCCCTGGTCAGCGGCGCGCTGGAGGGCAGCAACGTCAACGTGGTCGATGCAATGGTCACGATGATCAGCCTGTCGCGCCAGTTTGAAATGCACATGAGCATGCTCAAGAATGCCGAAGCCAATGCCACCAAGGCGGCGCAGATCCTGTCGGTACTCTGAGGTTTGACCGCTTCATTCGAACCCGCCGTATGGCGGGTTTTTAATTTCCGCAAGGAAATTTAAAGCGCCGATCAGCGCCCTGAAAGTCGACCATCTCCGCGCATTGAAACACGCATGCAAGCCCGACAATACGAACACTGACCAGAGTCCCGATACCCCGGACCGTGGTTCCCGTGGCGCGCTGATGTGTGGAGAAAAAAATGATTCGTTCCCTGTGGATTTCCAAAACTGGCCTGGACGCGCAGCAAACCCAGATGGATGTGATTTCGAACAATCTGGCCAACGTCAGCACCAGCGGCTTCAAGCGCTCGCGTGCGGTGTTCGAAGACCTGCTGTACCAGACCCTGCGCCAACCCGGCGCGCAATCGTCGCAACAAACCCAGCTGCCGTCGGGACTGCAATTGGGTACCGGCGTGCGACCCGTCGCGACCGAACGCATTCATACCCAGGGCAATCTGCAGCAAACCAGCAATGACAAGGATGTGGCGATCCAGGGCCAGGGATTTTTCCAGGTGCTGCTGCCCGATGGCAGCACCGCCTACACGCGCGACGGCTCGTTGCAGTCGGACAGCCAGGGACAGCTGGTGACCTCGAGCGGCTATGTGATCCAGCCCGCCATCACGATTCCGGCCGCGGCGCAAAGCCTGACGGTCGGTCGCGACGGCACCATCTCGGTGACCCTGCAAGGCGCCTCGGCGCCAACCCAGGTCGGGGCGCTGCAGCTGTCGACTTTCATCAATCCGGCCGGGCTGGAGAGCAAGGGCGAAAACCTGTACGTCGAGACCGGCTCCTCCGGCACTGCCAATACCAACACGCCGGGGACCAACGGCGCGGGGACGTTGTCGCAGGGGTATGTAGAGACTTCCAATGTCAACGTGACCGAGGAGCTGGTCAACATGATCCAGACCCAGCGCGCCTACGAAATCAACAGCAAGGCGATCACCACATCCGATCAGATGCTGGCGCGTCTGACACAACTTTAATTGCGGGGCCGGTCATGCATGTCACTTTGCGGGTTGTTTGTGTCGGGCTGCTGTTGGCAGCGCTGGGCGGTTGTGCGGTGACGCCCACCACCATCGTGCAGCAGCCAGCCACCACGCCGGCGCCGCGCGCGGCCGCTGCGCCGCCAAGCTCCGGTGCGATTTTCCAGAGCGCGGCCTATCGGCCTTTGTTCGAAGACCGGCGCGCGCGCATGGTCGGCGATATCCTGAGCATTTCGATCAGTGAAAAAACCACGGCATCGAAGGCCGCTGCGGCATCGTCCAGCAAGACCGGCAGCGCCACGTTGTCGGTGCCGAAATTCTTTGGCGTACCGGCCGCCACCACGGCCGATCTGGCCGTCACCGCCAGTGGCGGCAACAAGTTTGAAGACAAGGGCGCCGGCAGCTCCAACAACAGCTTCGTCGGCACCATCGGCGTGACCGTGGTCGATGTGCTGCCCAATGGCTATCTGGTTGTCAGTGGCGAGAAGCAGGTTGGCTTCGATCGCGGCACCGAATTCATCCGGCTGTCGGGCGTGGTCAATCCGGACAACATCGTCGCCGGCAACACCGTGGCGTCGACCCAGGTGGCCGATGCCCGCATCGAGTACCGCACCAATACGCACATCGACAAGGCTGAAATGATGAGCTTGCTGACGCGCTTCTTCCTCAGCGTTATTCCGCTCTAAAGGATGATCATGCACATCGTGACGACGCTTCGACGAATGGTTTGCGCAGCATGCCTGCTGGCGGTGCCGCTGGCGCATGCCGAGCGGCTCAAGGATCTGGCCAGCATCCAGGGCGTCCGGCAAAATCAACTGATCGGCTACGGGCTGGTGGTTGGCCTTGATGGCAGCGGCGACCAGACCACCCAGACTCCGTTCACGGTACAGAGCGTGATCAGCATGTTGAGCGGGCTGGGCGTGAATCTGCCACCCGCCACCACGCTGCAATTGAAGAACGTGGCGGCGGTGGTGGTGACGGCGTCGCTGCCGTCGTTTGCACAACCGGGACAAACGCTCGACATCACCGTGTCATCGATCGGCAACGCCAAGAGCCTGCGCGGCGGGACCCTGATGATGACGCCGCTCAAGGGCGCCGACGGCCAGGTCTATGGCATCGGGCAGGGCAGCATCGTCGTCAGCGGCGCCGGTGCCGCAGCACCCGGCGCGAAGGCGCAGATCAACCATTTGAGCGTGGGCCGGATCTCCGGCGGCGCGACGGTCGAACGCACCGTGGCCAGCAGCCTGCAGCAGGGCGATGCGATTTTCCTGGAACTGAACGAATCCGATTTTTCAACCGCCGCGCTGGTGGTCGAGGCGCTCAACAAGCGTTTTGGCAACGACACCGCCGCGGCACAGGATGGCCGCGTCATCAAGGTCAATGCGCCGCGCGGCAACGACGAGCGCGTGGCCTTCCTTGGCGCGCTGCAAAACCTGACGGTCAAGCCGGCGCAGGGCAGCGCCAAGATCATCCTGAATGCGCGCACCGGATCGATCGTGATGAACCAGGCTGTCACGCTGGAATCCTGCGCTGTCGCGCACGGCAATCTGTCGGTGGTGGTGAATACGGAATCAACGGCCAGCCAGCCCGGCGCACTGTCGGGCGGCCAGACCGTGGTGGTGCAGAACTCCAAGGTCGAAATTACCAAGGAGCCGGGGCAGGTCCTGCTGCTCAAGGCGGGCGCGGTGCTGGCCGATGTGGTCAAGGCGCTCAATGCAATTGGCGCTACGCCGCAGGATTTGCTGGCGATCCTGCAGGCGATGAAAGCCTCGGGCGCGCTGCACGCCGAACTCGAAATCATCTGACGAATTCCTCCGACGAATTCACCTGAGACTCTCATGGCCATCACTCCCATCAACGTTTCCGACCAGCTGGCCTTCGACCCGAAGGCCCTGGGCAAACTGAAGCAGGCCGCCGCGCAGAACTCGCCCGAAGCCATCAAGGCCACCGCCAAGCAGTTCGAGGCGCTGTTCATGAACATGGTCATGAAAAGCATGCGCGACGCGACACCGCAGGATGGTGTCTTCGACAGCAATGAAACCAAGACCTACACCGCCATGCTGGACCAGAAGATGAGCGAGAACCTGGCCAAACGCGGGGTCGGCCTGGCCGATGTGCTGTTTCGACAATTGTCGGCCGTCTCCGCCACGCCGCCGGCCGGCCCGGCGGATGGTTCGACGCTCGATCCGATCGACCGCAATCGGGTCAAGCCGCTCAACAATACATTCGGCAATGGCAATGGCGGCCTGCCGGCGCTGCCGGCCTTGACCATCCCGCTCGACAAGACCTTTCCGGCGCGACCAGCGCATGTGCAGGCATTCCAGGAAAAACTCGGCGCCCACGCCGAAGAGGCCAGCCGCGCCACCGGCATTCCGGCCAAATTCATGCTGGGCCAGGCCGCGCTGGAAACCGGCTGGGGCAAAAAGGAAATCAAGACCATGGATGGTTCGAACAGCCACAATGTGTTTGGCATCAAGGCCAACAGCAACTGGACCGGCAAGGTGGTCGAAGCCAGAACCACCGAATATGTCAACGGCGTGGCACAAAGCCGGGTCGAAAAGTTTCGCGCGTATGATTCCTACGCGGATGCCTTCAAGGATTACGCTGGCATGCTCAAGAACAATCCGCGTTATCAGAACGTGATTGCCAACGCCACCGACGCAACTTCGTTTGCGCAGGGACTGCAGCGGGCCGGTTACGCCACCGATCCGCATTACGCCGCCAAGCTGGGCAATATCATCAAACACTCGTTATTGGCATAGTCGTCCTGACAACAAGGCGGTTGCCTCGCTGCCAATCGCTCAAGTTCTGCTTCAGAATGCCGTTGACTAAGGTGTTCGCAGATGAAAGATGAAAACATCATGGGTAATATCTTCAGCGTAGGAACCAGCGGCCTGGCCGCAGCACAGATCGGCATTACCACCACCGGGCATAACATTGCCAATGCGGCAACGCCAGGCTACAACCGCCAGGTCGTCGTGCAAACGTCGGGGGGCGGGCAGGCTGGCGGCAATGGCTTCCTGGGCTCGGGTACCGATGTGGCAGCGATTAATCGCGTCTACGACACCTATACGGCGGGGCGTGTCAATGCGTCCCAGACCAGCAAGACCGGCTTTGATACCTATGTCGATCAGGTATCGCAAATCAACAATCTGCTGGCTGATGCGAAAACCGGACTGGCCCCGGCGATCCAGGATTTCTTCAATAACGTGCAGGGCTTGAGCGCCAATCCGGGCGGCGCGGCGCAGCGCCAGACGCTGTTGTCATCGGGGCAAAGCCTGGCCGCCCGCTTCCAGAGCATCGATGGCCAGCTCAGTGATATCTCCGAAGGCGTCAACAAACAGATCACCAGCACGGTGGGCACCATCAACAGCTATGCCCAGCAGATCGCCACGCTGAACGATGCGATCCAGAAGGCGACCGCCAATGCCAACGGCGCGCAACCGAACGATTTGCTTGACCAGCGCGATGCGATCGTTACCGCGTTGAGCAAGGAGGTCAAGGTCACCGTCAACGATCAGCCTGGCATCGGCTATGACGTCACGATCGGCAATGGTCAGCCCATCGTGATCGGCAACACCACATTCACACTGCAGACGGCGGCGTCGCCGACGGACACCAGCAAGCTCGAAGTGGCCTACAAGAATGGCGCCACAGTGTCGTTGTTGCCGGAATCGGCGATCACCGGCGGCACCCTGGGCGGCCTGTTCGATTTCCGCACCAACAGCCTCGATCCGGCCCGCAACGAGCTGGGCCGCGTCGCGCTGGGCATCGCCACCACTGTCAACGACCAGTCGCGCCTGGGTCTGGACCAGACCGGGGCGGCTGGCCAGAACTTCTTCACGGTGACCGGACCGGTGGTCACGCCGAATACCGGCAACACCGGCAGCGGCGTCATCGGAGCAACCATTTCGTCAGTCAGTGCGCTGACCGCCAGCGACTACTCGGTGGCCTATTCCACTGGCCCGGCCAACTACAAGATCACGCGCCTGTCCGACAACTTCGTGTCGAATTCGGCGACGCTGCCAGTGACGCAAGATGGCATCACGTTCGCCGCGCTGTCCGGCACGCCCGCGGGCGGCGACAATTATCTGGTGCGCCCGACCGTCAGCGCCGGCGCCGGCATCAATGTCGCGCTGTCGGACAAGACCCAGATCGCAGCGGCAGCACCGATCGTGACCGGCTCGGCCGCCACCAATGGCGGCGTCGGCAAGATCAGCGCCGGCTCGGTGAACGCCAGTTACCTCGCCACGCCGTTGACGGGCACCGTGACGCTGGCCTATAACAGCACCACCGGCAAGATCGACAGCGTGCCGACAGGCACCACCGGCCTGCCGCAAACCTACACATCCGGCAGCAACATCACCTTTGGCGGCATCAGCTTCACCATCACCGGCAATCTGGTCAATGGCGATCAGTTCACGGTCGGAAAAAACACCAGCGGCGTCGGCGATGGGCGCAATGCGATTGCGCTGGCGTCGCTGCAAACAGCCAACACGCTGGACAACGGCACCTCGACCTTTGCGGGCGCGTTTGCCCAGCTGGTCACCAACGTCGGCAACAAAACCCGCGAGGTAACCGCCAATGCAGCTGCCGAAGGCAGTCTGCTGTCGAGCGTGACCGCGATCCAGCAATCGCAGTCCGGCGTCAACCTCGATGAAGAAGCCGCCAACCTGCTGCGCTATCAGCAGGCTTACCAGGCCTCCGGCAAGGTGCTGCAGATCGCCGGGACCCTGTTTGACGTGTTGCTCACCCTCGGTCGTTAGGACTAATCATGCGTATCAGCACAACCTCGTTCTTCGAAAATGCGAGCAGCAAGATCAGCGATCTGCAAGCGACGCTGGCCCACAAGCAGGCGCAGATTTCGGCCAACACCCGCATCCTGACGCCGGCCGACGATCCGGTTGCCGCCGCCGCAGCGGTCGAAGTAACGCAGGCCGACGGCGTCAACACCCAATACGCCGCCAATCGCGAAAGCGCCAAGACCGCCTTGACGCTGCAGGAAACCACGCTGTCGAGTTACACCGATCTGCTGCAGAACATCAAGACACTGACGGTAGCGGCCGGCAATGGCGCGCTCGACGACACCCAGCGCAGCTACCTCGCCACCGAATTAAGCAATAACTACGATCAGCTGCTGGGCATCGCCAATACCCGCGACAGTGCAGGCAACTTCATCTTCGGCGGATACAAGACGACCTCGCAGCCGTTTACCGCAACCGCCGGCGGGGTCACCTACAACGGCGACCAGGGGCAGCGCCTGCTGCAGGTAAGCACCTCGCGGCAGCTGCCGATCAACGATTCCGGCACCGACATCTTCTCCAACATCAAGACTGGCAACGGCACGTTCACCACCGCTGGCGTGGCTGGCAATACCGGCAATGCCGTGATCAATCCGGGCACCGTCACCAACGTGGCCGCCCTGACCAATCACAATTACAGTATCGATTTCACCAGCGCGACCGCCTTCAAGGTGTACGACGTCACGCTGGACCCGGGCAAGGCGGCCCCGCTCGCGGCCTCCGGCACGTATGTCCCCGGCCAGGCCATTGCCTTCGATGGTTTGCAGTTCGACATTTCCGGCACGCCTGGCAGCGCTGATCGATTTACGGTTGCGCCGAGCACCAATCAAAGCATTTTTACCAGCATCAGCAACCTGATCACGACCCTGAAGACGCCGGCGATCGGCACTGCCGGCAAGGCCGCCTTGCTGACCGGACTGAACGCGGCCAACACCAATTTTTCGGCGGCGCTGGATGTGACATTGACGGTGCGTGCTTCCGGTGGCTCGCGCTTGCAGGAGCTTGATGCGCTGGATAATGAAGGCTCGGCACGCACCATTCAATATGCAGCGCGGTTGTCGACATTGCAGGATCTCGACCTGGTCAAGGCCTATACCGAACTGACCCAGCAGCAAGCGACGCTGACAGCGGCGCAGCAGTCGTTCGTGAAGATAGCGAATCTGTCCCTGTTCAACTACATCAACTAGCCGCCGGTCATGTGGCGCATCGTTTCGATGGTTTCCTGAAACAGATTCGCCAGCGGCGTGGCCAGATACGGTAACGTCAGTCCCAGCATGGAAAACCCGACCGCCAGCGTGATCGGGAAGCCAATCCCGAACAGGTTCAGCTGCGGCGCTGCGCGCGTCAGAATACCCAGCGCCACGTTGGTAATGAGCAGCGCACCCACAATTGGTAACGACAGCTGCAGACCAGCGCTGAACAGCCGCGCGGCCCAGTGCACCACCTGATCGGCCAGATTTCCGACCATCGGTCCGGACGTAATGGGCATGGTCGTGAAGCTGTCGACCAGCGTTGACAGCAGTGCCAGGTGAACGTTGGCAGCCAGATACGTCATCAGCGTCAGCAGTGCCAGAAACTGGCTGACCGCATTCGAGCGACCTTGCGATTGCGGGTTGAAGAACGTCGCAAAGCCCAGTCCCATGGTCATGCTGGCGACTTCCCCGGCCAGTTCGACGGCGGTAAAAATCACCCGCATCGAAAATCCCATCGCGATGCCGATCAGCATTTGCTGCGCCAGGATCATCAGGCCCTGCAGCGAGAACGGCTCCAGTCCGGCCGGTGTGGCCAGCCCGGGCGCGACGATCATTGCCAGCAGGATGCCCAGGCCGACCTTGACGCGGCGCGGGACCGTGACATTGCCAAACAACGGGGCCACGCTGATCAGGCCCAGAATGCGCGCCAGCGGCCACATGAAACCGGTGATCAGCGTATTGAGTTGGTCCGACGTGAACGTGAACATGGCGGCGCTCAGCCGATCATGTTGGGAATATCGGTAAAGATCTGGCGCATGTAATCCAGCATCACGGACAGCATCCATGGCCCGGCCACCACCAGCGTGACAAAAATGCCGACCAGCTTCGGAATGAACGACAGGGTCTGTTCATTGATCTGGGTGGCGGCCTGAAAAATACTCACGATCAGGCCAATGATCAGCGCCACCAGCAGCAGCGGGGCGGCCACCATCAGCGTGATCTCCATCGCGTAGCGGCCCATCGTCATGACGCTTTCGGGGGTCATTGCGCGCTCCTAATAAAAGCTTTGTGCCAGCGAACCGATCAGCAGTTGCCAGCCGTCGACCAGCACGAACAGCATCAACTTGAACGGCAGCGAGACGATCGATGGCGACACCATCACCATCCCCATCGACATCAGCACGCTGGCGACCACCATGTCGATGATCAGAAACGGAATGAAGATGGCAAAGCTGATCTGGAATGCGGTTTTCAGTTCGCTGGTGACAAAGGCCGGCACCAGGATGCGCAGCGGGACATCTTCCGGACCCTGCAACGCCGGGCTGCGCGACAGGCGCACGTACAGTGCCAGATCGGTCTGGCGGGTCTGCTTCATCATGAATGCCTTTAACGGCGCGGCGCCCTTGTCGAGCGCCTGCATCATGGTGATCTTGTTATCTTGCAGCGGTACATACGCATCGGCATAAATCTTGTCGAACACCGGTCCCATCACGAACAGGGTCAGGAACAATGCCAGTCCGACCATGACCTGATTCGGCGGCGCCGACTGCGTGCCGAGCGCCTGGCGCAGCAGCGACAGCACGATGATGATGCGCGTGAAGCTGGTCATCATCAGCAATGCCGCCGGCAGGAACGACAGCGAGGTCAGCAGCAGCAGCGTCTGCAGACTCAGCGTGTAGCTTTGCCCGCCGCCGGCGATCGGAACGCTGCTCAAGGCCGGCAGCCCGGCCTGTTGCGCGTACCCGGCCAGCGGCAGGGCGAACAACAGGAGGGCGATCCAGCGGGGTACGGAAGACGGCTTAATGTGCATTGCCTGAGCCGGGGTCGGAAGGGGATTTTTGCGCGTTGCGCCGGTCGATGGTTTGCTTGAGCCAGACCGAGAAATTCTTTGCCAGCGGCGTCATTGGGGCGAGGTCGAGGCTGTCCTGGCGCGGCATGGTCGACAGGGCGTTGATGCTGCTGGCAGTCACGCCAACGACGATCCATTGATCCGCTACTTCCACCACCAGAATCCGCTCACGATTGCCGACATTGATGCCGCCGACGATTTTCAGCGCGCCACTCGGCGCGTGTTTGCCGGCGCCCATTTTTTTCAGCGACCATGCCAGTGCGATCAACACGCCCAGCACCAGCAGCAGTCCCACCATGACTTGCATCATGCCAGGCGCGGAGACGGGCGCCGCAGCAGCTGGCGCGGTCGCCGCGTGCGCGTGCATCGCCGTCAGCAGCGCCAGCAGGAACACGGCTTGCTTCATCGATTGAGCTTCTTGATGCGCTCGGCCGGCGAGATGATATCGGTGAGCCGAATGCCGAACTTGTCATTGACCACCACCACCTCGCCTTGCGCGATCAGGCAGCCGTTGACCAGCACGTCCATCGGTTCGCCGGCCAGGCCATCGAGCTCGACCACCGAGCCTTGCGCCAGTTGCAGCAGGTTCTTGATGGCGATCTTGGTGCGGCCCAGTTCAACCGTCAGCTGAACCGGAATGTCGAGAATGAAATCGATGTCGTTGTGGGTCGCGCCCTTGGTGCTGCCGGCGAATTCCTTGAACACCGGCTGCGTGGCTTCGGCCGCCTGCAGCGCGGCTTTTTCAGCCTGCTCCTGCTCGGCGATCGCGGCGCCCCAATCGTCCTCGGCCGCCTGTTGCTCGTCGTTATCAGCCATTGTCATCTCCTAGCATTGAATCGTGGGAACTCTGGGCCAGCAACTTCTCGACCCGCAACGCGTACTGCCCGTTGAACTTGCCATAGCTGCATTCCATCACCGGCACTTCGTCGACTTTCGCCATCACGAATTCCGGCACGGTGATCGGAATGATGTCGCCGACTTTCATGTTGAGGATCGCGCCGAAGTTCGAGCGCGCGATGCCCAGGTCGGCAACGATCTCGACTTCCGCAGTCTGGATCTGCTGCGTCATCAGGCGAATCCAGCGCTTGTCGATTTCCAGTGTCTCGCCCTGCAGGCTGGAGGTCAGGATGTCGCGAATCGGCTCGATGGTCGAGTAGGGCATGCAGAAGTGCATCTCGCCGCTGACCGGGCCGAGCTCGACCGTGAAGGTGGTGCAGACCACGACCTCATTGGGCGTGGCGATATTGGCAAACTGCGTATTCATTTCGGAACGGATGTACTCGAACTCGACCGGATACACCGGCTCCCAGGACTTGGCGTAATTCTCGAACACGATGCCCAGGATGCGCTGGATGATGCGCTGCTCGGTCTGGGTGAAATCGCGCCCTTCGACACGCGTATGAAAACGCCCGTCGCCGCCGAACAGATTGTCGACCATCAGGAACACCAGGTTCGGATCGAACACCATCAGCGTGGTGCCACGCAAGGGTTTCATGTGCACCAGGTTCAGGTTGGTCGGCACCACCAGGTTGCGGATGAATTCGCTGTACTTCGAGACCCGCACCGGACCGATCGATACTTCGGCGCTACGCCGCAGAAAGTTGAACAGGCCGATGCGCAGCAGGCGGGCAAAACGCTCGTTGATGATCTCGAGCGTCGGCATGCGGCCGCGCACGATACGTTCCTGGGTGGCCAGGTTGTAGGGGCGCACGCCCGACTGATCTTCGGGAGCCTGCGCGTCCTCCTGGTCGCCGTTGACGCCCTTGAGCAGCGCATCGACTTCTTCTTGCGAGAGGAAATTATCGGCCATGGCGATTTATTGAATCACAAACGAAGTAAAAAAGACGTCCTTGACTTCCTGCGGCTTGCCGTTGGCGGCGAAAGGCTGCTTGACCTGCGCGGCGATTTCGCCGGCGAGTGCCTTCTTGCCTTCGGCAGTGTTGATTTCCGACGCTTTTTTACTCGACAGCAGCAGCAGAATGCGGCTGCGCACCTGAGGCAAGTACAGCTTGATCTCTTCGACTTCCTTTTCGTCGGCCACCTGCACCGTCATGGCAATCTGCAGGAACTGCTCGCCGGTTTCCTGCTGCAGGTTGACCGTGAACGGCTCCATGACGACGAACACCGGCGGTTTGGCAATCTCATGCTTGGCGGCTTCGGTTTTTGGTTTGGCGCCCATCATGAAGTACGCTGCCGCGCCGCCGCCGATCAGCAACACCACGAGCAGGATAATGACCAGCTTGAGCTTCGATTTCTTTTTGGCGATCGGGGCATCGGCCATCGCCTCTTCGCCTTTGGGCGCGGCCTTCGGGACTGCTTTCGGGGCGGTTGCCATCGGGTTTCCTTGTTTGGTGCTCTGATTTCTCAGTCACCATTATTGAAATAAAAAGTCGCAGCGAATACGTTAAAAAGAGTGTGGAAGCCGACGCAGATCGCGGTATGGCTGCAGCGCGTTGCCGTTTGAGTTGCCTGCCGCCATGGTACGCCGAAATGCCCGAGCCGGAACGCCAGTGCGGCGATTTCTGAGGCGCGAAAAGCTCAGGCGAAGGTGTCGACCAGCCCATTGCCGGACTGTGTGATGCGGCTGCTGGCAGGCGCACTGGTGGTCGCGGCGGAATCAAAGGACGCGCCGCTGCCACGCCGCGATCCTGCGGTGTTGCGCGCTGCGCCGTCCTGATTCGGATTGCCCGAGCCGACGCTGGTCTGGCCAAGCGTGACCCCAGCGTCGCTGAGCATTTCGCGCAGTTTTGGCAGCGCTGCCTCAAGTGCCTGACGTACTTCAGGTTGGGTGGAAAAAAAGCTGGCGTCGGCCTGACCGTTGGTGACCTGCAACACAACCTGCAACGGACCGAGGTCCGGCGGGTTCAGCGTCAGTGAGGCCGACTGTTCGCCACCGGCGACCAGCCAGACCACCCGTTGTCCCAGCGCCTGATCCCAGCCGTTGTTGCCGACCTGGGGCGCCAGCACATTGCCCGGGTGCGGGCCGGCTGGCGGCGTGATGGCCAATGCCAGTTGTTGCAGCTGCGGCAGCACGTTGCTGGCCGTCGGTGTCGTTGCGGTCAGCACCTGGGTCGATTTCAGCGTCGCAGCCTCTCCCTCTGACTTGGCTGTGACTGTCTTGCCGGGCGCGGCGGTGAAGCTGTCGGCTCCCTTGACGGAGGCATCGCGGGCCGGTCCCTCGGCGGTGCCGGTGTCGATCGCAGCGGCTTTGGCCGACGCCGTACCTGCGGCGGTGGCACCGGGCAGCAGAGCCGGCAAGGCGGCCTTGCCCTGGGCTGCATCGCTGGCTGCTTTCTTGGCATCGGTGGCGCTGTCGGCCGAATTGGCAGCAATTTGCACGGGCTCGCTGTCGGCCGCGGCACCAGCGGCAACAGTGGCTTCCGGACTGGTCGCCTTGGCAACACCTTGGGTCGCACTGGCGACCAGCGCGAGAATCGCCGCCGATGCAGCCAGCGCGGCATCGGTGGCGCTGACGGGGGCTGTCGCATCCTGTTGCTCGACCGGCTTGTCCTTGGTGTCGTCCTTGCCCTTGACTGCCGGTGCTGCTGGCGTCGCTGCTGGCGGCGCAGCAGCGACGGTGTCGCCCGCGCCGGCATTGGCGGTGCTGTTGGGCGATCCGCTCGTGTTGTCGGTCTTGCTGGCGCTGGAGGCATTGACCTTGTCGTTGCGCGCCGGCGCCGGTTTGGCGGTCTCGGCCACACGGGTTGACTGGTGCTCCGCCTGCCGTTCGCTGACCTGGCGCGACAGCACCTGGCCGAACTGCTGGTCCGCACTCAGCCCGTCGTTCTGCCGCTGGGATGGCGTCGGGGTGGCATTGAAATTCGGCAGGGTGTGGACGGGAGGCGTTTGCATGATGGGTTCAGGCCGGGTTATTAGCGTTTGTACAGGTTGGCGCGTGCCGCGTGTTCGTCCGTGGCTTTCTGGTCGCGCTTCGCTTCCTTGCGTTGTTCTTCCTTCAGCGCCCGCGACGCCAGCGTGCCATACGACATGCGCTTGCGTTCGCTGGCCTGCCAGGCAGTGCGCGCTTCCTCGATGCGCCGTTTCGCGTCCAGCAACACCAACTGCTGGCTGGAAGCGGCGTTGTCGAGCTTGTCGATGAACAGCTGAAAATTGCGGTAGCCCGAGGCACTCAGTCCGACTGACAGATTGTCCTGGAAACGCGCCGCGTACTCGTCGCGGTAACGCAGCAGCAAATTCAGTTTTTCAGTGACTTCGTCGCAGGCACGGATCGCGTGGCCCAGACGTTTGGCGGCCTCGTCGGTTTCTTTCACCGCGAGTTCTATCAAGGTATCGATTGCTGAGGAGGTGGCCATAGGAATTGATTATCTGCCGCAATGCTGGCGTGTCATCCGCCGAACAGGCCGGCAAGTTGGGTCATGCTCTCGTTTATGTCAGAGCGCTCGTTGATCCCCTGCTGCAGGAAGGCTTCGATCCGCGTGTTCAGCACGATGGCCTCGTCCAGCACCGGATCCGAGCCGGCACTGTAGGCGCCCACGCTGATCAGGTCGCGATTGCGCTGATAGCGCGAATACAACTGCTTCAGGCGGCGCGTCAGCTTCTGGTGTTCCGGCGAGGTGATGCTGTGCATTGCGCGGCTGATCGACTGTTCGATGTCGATGGCCGGGTAATGACCGGATTCGGCCAGTTGCCGGTCCAGCACGATGTGACCGTCGAGAATCGCGCGCGCGGCGTCGGCAATCGGATCCTGCTGGTCATCGCCCTCGGTCAGCACGGTGTAAAACGCCGTGATCGAACCGCCGCCTTCGCGTCCGTTGCCGGCGCGCTCGACCAATGCGGGCAGTTTGGCGAATACCGATGGCGGGTAGCCCTTGGTGGCGGGCGGTTCGCCAATGGCCAGCGCGATTTCACGCTGCGCCATTGCATACCGCGTCAGCGAATCCATGATCATCAGCACATGCTTGCCCTGATCGCGGAAATGCTCGGCAATCGCGGTGGTATACGCGGCGCCCTGCAGACGCAGCAGCGGCGGCGTGTCGGCCGGCGCCGCCACCACCACCGAGCGGGCCATGCCTTCCGGCCCGAGAATCTGCTCGATGAATTCCTTGACCTCGCGGCCGCGTTCGCCGATCAACCCGACCACGATCACGTCAGCGGTGGTGTAGCGCGCCATCATCCCGAGCAACACGCTTTTGCCCACGCCCGAACCGGCAAACAGCCCCATGCGCTGGCCGCGGCCGACCGTGAGCATGCTGTTGATGGCGCGCACGCCGACGTCGAGGACCTCGACGATCGGCGCGCGCGTCAGCGGATTGGCGGCGCGCACATTGAGTGGCGCCGCGTGGCTGGTCAGCAGCGGGCCAAGGTTATCCAGCGGGCGGCCGGCGCCATCGAGCACGCGGCCCAGCAATTCATCGCCGACCGGCAAATGGCGGCCGCGATCACTCGGGCGACGGCGCGGATGGTCGATCGATCCGGGGCGGGGCAGCGAGTGCACCACTTCGACCGGAAACACGCGGGTGCCCGGCACCACGCCTTCGACATCGCTCTGCGGCATCAGGAATAATTTTTCATTGTCGAAGCCGACCACCTCGGCCTCGATGCGTGCGCCGTTCGGCAGCGGCACCGTGCAGGCGCTGCCAACGGCCAGCTTCAGTCCGACTGCTTCCATCACCAGCCCGGCAACGCGCGTGACGCGCCCCGACACCAGCATCGGTTCGGCAATCAACAGGAGCTCGCTGCAGTCGCGCAGGTAGGATTGCCAGTGCGCCTTGCGCGTGGCGCCGGCGTTCATGGGTCGAGCCAGCCGGAGTTCTGGCCGAGTGCGACCGACAGGCGATGCCAGCGGGTTTCGAGGCTGGCGTCAATCTGGTTGCTGGCGGTTTCAATGCGGCAGCCGCCGCGTTGCAGATGGGAGTCCTCGGCGATGCGCCAACCGGCCTTGTCGAGTTCGTCATGCATCTGTTGCTTGACCAGCATCGCATCCTCCGGCTGCAGGTACAGCACCGCCGGCTGGTGCAGGCTGGGCAGATAGCGAATCGCTTCGGTCACGATCGGCAACACCAGTTCCGGCTTGATATCGAGTGCCGTCTTGAGCATGGCCCGGGCCAGGTCGAGTGTGAGTCGCAGCAGGTCGTCGGCGATGAGGGCATCCGCGCGGGTCGCTTCAAGTCCCAGCGAGACTGCCAGCAGGCGCAGCTGGTCAGCTTCGCCGCTGGCCTGCCGGCGTCCTTCTTCGAGGCCCTCGGCACGGCCTTCCGCCAGCCCGATGGCATGACCCTTCAAGCGCGCCACTTCGCGGATTTCAGCTTGCTCTTCGATCGTCACGCGCGCCACGACAGGCGTGTTGACCACCGGATTGGCACTCGGCCGGGTGTCGCCGAACGACGCCATTTCCCACCGCTGATAGGCCGATTGCTGGCCTTTCGGGATGGGCGCGTCAGACATACGCGTCGTCGCCTTTTGCGCCTAACTGAATCTGGCCTTCGTCGGACAGCCGGCGCACCGTCTGCAGGATTTCCTTTTGCTGGGCTTCGACTTCGGACAGGCGCACCGGTCCCTTCGATTCCAGATCCTCGCGCATCATTTCGGCCGCGCGGGTCGACATGTTCTTGAAGATTTTCTCGCGCAGGTCGACATTGGCGCCCTTGAGCGCGATGATCAGCGACTCGGATTGCACCTCGCGCAAAATCACCTGGATGCCGCGGTCATCGATGTCCATGATGTTATCGAACACGAACATCTCGTCCATGATCTTCTGCGCCATGTCGCTGTCGTAATTCTTCAGATTGGTCAGCACCGATTGCTCATTGTCACCCGACAAAAAGTTCAGGATTTCGGCCGCCGCGCGGATGCCACCCATCGGTTTTTTCTTCAGGCTCTCATTGCCGGTCAACAGCTTGGTCAGCACTTCATTGAGTTCCCGCAGCGCCGCCGGTTGCACGCCGTCGAGCGTGGCGATGCGCAGCACCACGTCATTGCGCAGCCGTTCGGTAAAGTGGTCGAGGATTTCGCAGGCGTGATAGCGCTCCAGATGGACCAGAATGGTGGCGATGATCTGCGGATGTTCGTTACGCACCAGTTCGGCGACCGATTGCGAATCCATCCACTTCAGGCTTTCGATACCGCTGGCGTCGCGTGCACCGAGGATACGGTTCAGCAGCGACGACGCCTTGTCGTCGCCCAGCGCCTTGGTCAGCACAGTGCGAATGTATTCGTCCGAATCCAGTCCGAGCGACGAGCTCGCTTCGGTTTCGACCCGAAAATCGCTGAGGACTTTTTCCAGTTCCTGATTGCCCACCGCTTTCATGCTCGACATGGCCGCGCCCAGCTTTTGCACTTCGCGCGGACTCAGATACTTCATCACTTCTGCAGCTTCGTCTTCGCCAAGGGCAAGCATCAGGATCGCGCCTTTTTGAACACCATCATCACTCATTGCCATTCACCCAATTTTTGACGACGTTGGCGACCACCTTCGGGTCATCCTTCGCCATTTTTTTTGCCATGTCCAGATTGTGCTGATAATTGTGCGGCCGGACTTCCACCGGTTCGTCGCCCTGCACCGGTTCATCGTCGCTGACGACGTCAACCATCGGCGTGTGCTTGACGGGCGGCGTACTCAGCTTCTTGATCATTGGCTTGAGTACGCCGAAGAACAGATACAGCAGCACTGCCGCGCCGATCAGGTACTTGCCGACATCCTTGGCAAGCTGCAGCGTCTCCGGTTTTTTCCAGATTGGCTCTTCCGGAATGACCTCTTTGGCAAGTCCGGCAAACGGGCTGTTGACCACGTTGAGCGTATCGCCGCGTTCCTTGTTGAAGCCCATTGCTTCCTTGACCAGATCGGTGATTTGCAGGCGCTCGGCATCGCTCAATGGGGTCGGTACGACTTTACCAGCCTTATCCGTGACTTGCTTGTAATTAACGACTACTGCGACCGAAATACGCTTCACGCCGCCCATCGGCTGCTGTACATAGTGGACCGTCTTGTCGACTTCATAATTAATCGTCGAATCCTTCTGCGACGGTCCCGCCGCGGCTGCTGCTGCGGCCGCTGCTGCTGCGGCCTTTTCCGCTGGCGTGGTCGGCGTTCCCGGTGCAACGATCGGGGCGGTCGAGGTCGCGCCCGGCTGGTTGGTCAGTGCGCCCGGCACGCCGCCATTTTCGGCCTTGGCGCCTTGCGACTCGCTGGTTTGCTGGCTGCGAATCGAGGACTGGTTGGGCGGTCCGTTTGGCTTGTAGGTTTCGACAGCCTGCTCGCTGTTGGAAAAGTCGATGTCGGCGGTGGCTTCGGCGCGCACGTTGTTGGGTCCGACAATCGGTGTGATGATCGACTCGATGCGCCGGGCAATGTTCTGCTGGACTTCCTGGACATATTTCAGCTGGGTCGGGTCGAGGCCATTGGCCTTGGCCGATTTGTCGGGATTCGACAGCAGGTTGCCGTTCTGATCGATGACGCTGATGTTGCCGGGGGGGAGTTCAGGCACGCTGCTGGCGACCAGATGGACGATCGCGCTGACCTGCTGTTCACTGAGGCTGCGGCCTGGATGCAGATTCAACACTACCGAGGCGGTTGGCTTTTGCTGGTCGCGCACGAATACGGACGATTTCGGCAACGCCAGATGGACGCGCGCACCTTCCACTGCGCCGATGGATTGAATCGAGCGCGCCAACTCGCCTTCCAGCGCACGCTGGAAATTTACCTGTTCGAGAAACTGCGAGACGCCGAGCTTCTGGTTTTCCATCAGTTCAAAGCCGACATTGCCGCCTTTTGGCAAGCCCTGCGCGGCAATGCGCAAACGCGCGTCATGCACCTGATTGGCGGGCACCAGGATTGCGCCGCCGCCCTCGGCAAACCGGTACGGCACGTTCATCTGTTGCAACTGAGTAACGATCGCACCGCCGTCCTTGTCGGAATAATTGGCAAACAGGACACGGTAATCGGGCTGCTGGCTCCACATCCAGACGCCGGCCATGACTGCGATCACGATCGCTGCCCCCAACATCATGAGCAGGTTGCGCCCGCCCTGCGACTCGGCGAAGCCGAGTAACGCATTCTGCGGCGCGGCGTTTTCGGCGATCACTGCCATGATGAAGCTCCCTGGATACTGCGATTGATCGATTCGTGTTTCATAATTTCCCTGGTGAAAGATATCCACGCTGATCGTGATTGTCGCGCAGACCAGTCATTTCAATCCTTTGAGAAGAGCAATATTTACCGTAGTGCTCGTATCAGCGCGTCCCGGTGCCGATGCTAATGTGGGACGGTGAAAAAACCGCCCGGGGTTGCCCAAGGCGGTTCTGAAAAATCAGGACGGAGCACACATGAAAACTTCAATGATCGATTCGAGCCGGATCGAAGCCATGATCAGCCAGCTCAAAGCCGCCGCCACAAAGCCGCAGAGCGGTGTTGACGCCGTCGGCGGCACTGCTGCGAGCGGCAAGGTTGGCTTTGCCGATGCGCTCAAGGCGTCCCTTGATGGCGTCAACGCCTCGCAGAAAAGTGCAGAAGGGCTGGGATCGCGCTTCGCGCTGGGCGACGACAAGGTCAGCCTGTCCGATGTCATGATCGCCTCCCAAAAAGCCAATATCGGTTTCCAGGCAACCATCCAGGTGCGTAACAAGCTGGTGTCAGCCTATCAGGACATCATGAACATGCAGATTTAGGCGCCATGGCAACATCGATGGGGATTTGCGGCACTCGTGTCGCTGCCTCCCGGTAACTTCTGATTGACGCGTCCGATTGGCGCGACATCAATCGCAAAATTCTGCAAGAAATGCGGCCGAACGGTTGCATTCACAGCGTCGGCCCGACAAGATAATTGTCGAGGGCGCCCTGTCACTTCGTGGTCCGCGAGGTGTTCGATCCTCCCGGAAATACCAACCCTCCCTGATTCTCATTTAGTTCGTTTTGCGGGCCTCAATGTTTAATTTTGACATTTATGTAACTATTTGACGACAAAACAACAATGAGTTGGCAATATAAATCAGGCGATACATTGACGTTAATAAAGTGATCCGACACCATTGGTCCAATGCTTGCAGGACCGGGCGCATCGATTTCTTCATGTTGCATGGCGAGGTTGATTTGCCCGCATTCCCATAGCAGTCGACTCGTCAATTTCCTCAAGGTTTCGCGGGGTGACATTCTTGAAGAAATTGATTCCAGGTGCATTTTTTCAGCAACGCGGCGAGCTCCTGTTTCGCTGTTCTCTTCAAGGAATTTTCAATGAAATATTCAACACTTGCAGTTTTGCTCATCGGCGCCGCATCAGGTACCGCGATGGCGCAAACCAATGTCACTGTGTACGGGATTGCCGACGTCGGTCTCGTCGCCGAGCGTGGCAGTGCAGCGGGTTCGGTGAGCAAACTTACCAGTGGCATCGCGTCAGGCTCGCGGCTGGGTTTCCGCGGCACTGAGGATCTGGGCGGGGGACTGGCGGCCAATTTCTTGCTTGAAACCGGCATCGCCATCGACGCCGGCGGATTTAACCAAAGTAATACCGCATTCGGTCGCCAGGCATTCGTCGGCCTGTCCGGCGGATTCGGCGCCCTGACATTGGGTCGCCAATATACGCCGCAATATCTGACGCTGGTCCTGGCCGATCCTTTCGGCACAGGTCTTGCCGGTGACGCCGCCAACATCATGCCGAACACCGGCGATGCAGCCAGCCGGATGAACAACACCATCAAGTACGCGTCACCGAATCTGCAGGGATTCACGGGCGAAGTGGCGTATGGCTTCGGCGAAGTCGCAGGCAGCACCAAGGCAGCACGCCAGTACGGCGCGGCGATCGGTTACGCCAACGGTCCAATCGCAGTTCGCCTTGGTTATCACAACCGCAACAACGATACCGCGACCGTGACCAATACGTCGGCCGCAAAGAACACCTTGCTGGCGCTGACTTACGACCTGAGCGTCGTCAAGCTGCATCTCGGTTACGGCGTCGACAAGGGCACCAACAGTTCGATCCTGCGCAATACAGGCAACCCGTACGGCAGTGCCGTCGCGCCAATCGCCTCCACCGATAGCCGCGACCTGCTGCTTGGCGTTACGGTGCCATTTGGCGTGCATACGCTTCTTGGATCCTACATTCGCAAGGATGACAAGACCGGCAATAACCGGGACGCCAACCAATGGGCAATCGGCTACCGCTACGCCTTGTCGAAGCGGACCGATTTGTATTCTTCCTATGCCCGCATCAAGAACGACAATGGCGCCGGTTACACTGTCGGCAGTGCGATCGAAGCAGGGTCGGGCGACAAGGCCTTCAACGTTGGTGTGCGCCACACCTTCTGACCTGAAGCCGGGTTGACGAAACCAAAGCGCCTGCGGGCGCTTTTTTTTGTTTCGCACGGCAAATCCTGCCGACCAACGGTCCTCGACCATCGGCTGCGCCTGCCTCCAATCGACGCCAGCCGCCGTGTGGTGTATCCTCCGCTTGATTCCGATCCCTGACTTGTGTCGCGTTGCATGCCGCGCGACTGGTCCATTGTTCGCAATTTCGCGCTGACTGCCCAAGCCCATGAAAAATTACTACGCCGTGCTCGGTCTGGACAGCGACGCATCGACCGCCGCGATCAAGAGTGCCTATCGCAAGAAGGCCTCCGAATTCCATCCTGACAAGAACACCGCAGCCGATGCACCCGACCGGTTTCGGGAAGTGCAGGAAGCCTATGACCTGCTGGCCGACGATGCGAATCGCACCGCCTATGACGAAAGCCGTCGCCGCAGCCTGATTGAAATACCGCTGGAAGCTGCTGAAGACATCTGGAGAACCTATATGAACAAGGTGCTGCAATGAGCCTGTCCTATTTTTTTGAAGACCTGAACAAGGCATACAAGGCCGAGCTCGAAGATTTGCACAGCGACTCCGAGGGCAACGACGTACTGGCCAAACGGCTCAAGGACAAACGTGCCCAGTTCACGTTGCTCATGCCAATGATCGATAGTGCCCCCGAGATGGTCGCGGTGGCATTTCATGGCGGCGTGCAGTTTATGAATCTGCAAGCGTTGTACCTGTTATCGACCACCGAACCGGACGATTTTCCGGATTGGTCGCAGCTGCGCGATACCGTGCAATTTTCGACCTCGACGCAAAAACTGGCGGATCAGGTGTTGCAGGAACCGGGCGGCGAACGTTTTCTGATTACGACGATCTGTCTGGAATATTTGCACGGCAAGGCCGGGACCCCGCAACGCGTCGAATCCGATGAGGAAGAGCACGATGAGGGCGAGAATGGCCGCAGCGATAACGATGAAGAAACCGATCTGGACGAAGCTGGCGCGGATTGGATGTCGCAGCAGGGTTTTGATCGCCGCGAATAACGTATCGGCACTTTTTCCATCTTTCCATACAGAGTTTTCATGACCAATGCCCTCGTAGTAAAAGCTGCCAGCCTGATCCGGGCCGGCGATATCGCAGGCGCCGAATTTGCGCTGGTGTCGTTGGCCGAGTCGCATGGCGACCAGGCGCTGGTGGCCGTGCTTGAAGAAATGCCGCCGAAGGATTTGCTGGCCGTGATCCGCGAATTCGACTCCTCCCATGAATCGGTGGTGAACCTGCTGGTGACGCCCGAGCAGTTTGCCCGCGCGTTTGTCATGGAGCGGCTGTATGGCGATCATACCCATACGCATTTGCGCGGCATGGTCAATGCGGTCCTGTTTCGTGAAGATGCCAATGCAGGCGAATTCCTGGAAGCGATTGGCGAAATCGATGGCGGCTGCGAGGCCCTGGTCGATTACCTGTCCGATCGTGACGAGATGGTCGTGCATTTTGCCAACTACGACACCTTCAATCACCTGCACACGGAAGAATCCGACGCAATCGAGAAATCCGAAGCCAGCGATCACGACTGGAAAGAGATGACATGGTTGCTCAAGAACGATCATCCGGACATGTTCGAACAGATCTTGCCGCAGCTGAAAACACGTCTGAAAAAACGCCTTCAGGCCGAGGCGGAACTCGAAGCGCAGGAAGCCGACCCGACAGCCATTCCGACCCGTGTGGCGGCGCCAGCGGCAAGCAAACCAGCGCCCGGACCATCAGAAGAATCTGCGCTGTAGACGGATGCCAACTACCAAACAAGCCGTTGCGCTGGTCGACAAGCGCCCGTTCTTTGAAAAAGCCTTATCCCACGGCGTCAAGCATGGTCTGATCACGGCCGAAAAATGCAACGCCATCATTGCCGACGGCGCCAAGGGCACGGTCCAGGTGGCGGCCCATTTCGGCACCAGCCACTTGCAGGTCGAGCTGGAAAATGCGCGCAAGCGTATCGTCACGCTGGTCAGTCTGTTCCTCGAAGACAGCAGTGGTGGTGATCTCGACCGGGCCGCGCAATCGCTGCAGGAGAACAGTTTTCTGTTTCACTCGCGCAGCGGTAACGACATGCTCAAGAAGCTGCACGCGATGCCGGAGACCACCATCAGCGGTGACATGAAAAGCCAGTCGCTGATGGACTTTCAGAATGAGCGCACGCTGCTCAAGCCGTATGGACTTGCGACTTACCGCAAGGAACTCAAGCGGCGACAGGAAGCCGCCGCGGTGATCGCCGCAGCGCACTGGTTCTGTGATGACTTGCGTGTCCCGCACCAGGCGCTCGATTTCCTCGCGGTGGAATCGGTGATTCGCAGCGCAATTCTGGCGCGTTATTGCGGGTTCGACCAGGCGCCCAATCACGCGGAGTTTGCCCGTCTGGTGACCACCGTGCGCAACAAGGCGCCGGCGGGCGGCAAGCTGCGCATCGCCAAGGCAGTGCTCGACGACGTGCCCGACGAACACCATGCGATTGCCGACGAAATTCGGCGCGACATCGAAAAACAGGACGGACCGCTGATCCTCAATCCGGCGCGTGCGCTGGATGTGGTGCTCAACATTATCGAGTCGCGCTATTTTCTGCGCGATGCCGATCTCGATGATATCGACAGCTTTGCCGGATTTGTTTCCGAGCAGTGGCAGGCGGCCACCAAGGGCAAGGATGATCCGTATTCGCGCCTGACCATGTTCATGTGCCTGGCCACTGGCATGAAGCCGAAGACGGTGCTCACCGATACCGAGGCGCGCGCGATGGTGCGCCATGTTCGCAAGGACGGCTTCGATAGTGCGGCGGTAGCGGCTTTCATCAACCAGGCGGCGCCGTTCGAGATCAAGGACAACCTGCTGGCATTGTGGGACGATGAATTTTTGCCCGAAGCACGCGAGCGGATTCTTGACGAGAGCGATGTCAGCCTGCAGCGGGCGATGATGTTCATGACGGACAATCTGAACGTCAAAGCTAAACGTAAATCAGGAAAATAAGCAGTTTTTTCTGCGTCGCCAATGGTCTGCGCGATAATACGGAATTGGAGCGATTCTTCTGCGCCAGTCGCGCCACCAACAGTTGCAAAAGCACATGGACCGTGACTGGTATTGACCCACTTTTTTGGAACTACGTATTTTGACTACGACAAGAAGCAAACGCTGGAACGGCAAGATCGAAACCCTGACGCCGGAATTTCTCAACCAGGTCATGATCCAGATGGAGACGTATGGCGATCGGGTGCAATTTGCCCTGAGCACGCCTGGTGCCAAGCCCAACTATCAGGTCATCAACAGCGACGACAAGCGCATGGCCTTTGACAGCAATCATCATTTGCTGCATCCGAAAGCCGATGAGTTCGAAGGCGTCAATGCCACCGGCATTCTGAGCACCGATAAAATCAAGGCGGCCATCGCCGGCGGGGGCAAAGCCGCGCCGGTCAAGCGCAGCACCCGCAACACCGCGGCCACCATCAAGGCCACGGATCTGGTCGACGCGGCCAAGTACGCCTACTTCAAAACCAACCGGTCGATGTTGCCGGCGGCGATAGGCGAACATTCCGATGAGATCACGACGCTGATGCGCAATGGCATGTCCGCCGAAGATGCGTTCGGCGAAGTGGTCAAGCGCCACTTCTGACGATTCCGGCGCGACTGCGTCAGGTGCTGCTGCCAATGTGCCACCAGCGTGGCAGCAGCGCGCGCACTTCCGCGCGCAGGAAGCGGTCGTCGATCAGCACCACAATGCCCTCGTCCGATTGGGTGCGGATCACCCGCCCGGCCGCCTGCACCACCTTCTGCAACCCGGGAAACAGGTACGTGCTGTCATAGCCGTTGCCCAGTTGCGCCTCGATGCGCCGCATGATTTGTTCATTCACCGGATTCACTTGCGGCAGTCCCAATGTGGCAATGAAGGCGCCGATCAGACGGTTGCCGGGCAGATCAATGCCTTCGGCGAAGGCGCCGCCCAGTACCGCGAAGCCCACTCCCTGTCCATCAATCGCAAAACGCTGCAGAAAGCGTTCCCGCGCCGCTTCGTCCATGCTGCGCTCCTGTTCCCACATCGGGATCTGCGGATGGCATTGCCGAAACAGGGCGGTGAGTTGCTGCAGATACGCGAAGCTGCTCAAAAAAACCAGATAATTTCCGCTGCGTTCGCCGAACTGTTGCGCGATCAACGCCACGATGGGCGCCAGCGAGGCGTCGCGATGCTGGTAACGCGTGGAGATACTGCTGACCACGCGCACCAACAATTGCGCCGCCGTGAAGGGCGAGACGACATCGATCCAGCCTGCGTTCGACGGCAGTCCCAGCGTGTCGCTGTAAAAATGCCATGGGCTCAGCGTGGCGGAGAACAGCGTGGTGCTGCGGCTGGCGGCAAAGCGCGGTGCCAGGAATGGCGCCGGGATGACATTGCGCAAGCACAGCACCGAGTCGTGCTGACCGGTTTTGCTGATGTCAAACAGCGTGTTGGCGTCGAAGCTGTCGACCAGCCGTGAAAACTGCAATGCATCGAAATAGAATCGCTGCAGCACCGCATCGACGCGGGTTGGATTGTCATTGAAAAATTCACCGATGGCGCTGATGACCAGTTGCAGCGCCGCGAGAAATTTCTCCGGCGGCGCAGGCCACACCTGGTACGGTGCCTGCTGGGTTTTCAGCAGCGCGTTCCATTGCCGGCTGAGGCGATCGAGCGGCCCGCGCAGAAGTGCTGGCGCGCTCAAACGCAGCCGGTTGAAGGCGCGCTGATCGAGCTCTGCGGAGTACATCTTGCGGCCGCGTTCGATCAGGTTGTGGGCTTCGTCGACCAGCACCGCGACCTGCCACTGGTTGGCGACGCTCAGGCCGAACAGCATGGCGCTGGCATCGAAATAATAGTTGTAGTCGCCGATCACCAGATCGCTCCAGCGCACCAGATCCTGGCCCAGATAGTATGGGCACACCTGATGGCTGAGCGCGACGTCGCGCAGACTGTTGCGGTCGAGCGTGCCGCGCTGCACCGCGGCGGCACGCGCCTGCGGCAGTCGGTCGTAAAACCCCCGGGCAAGCGGACACGAATCACCGTGACAGGCCAGTTCGGGGTATTCGCAGGCCTTGTCACGCGCGACCAGTTCGACAACCCGCAACGGCAGTGTCGGCGCAGCCTGCCTGAGCAAGGTGACGGCGTCGAGCGCCAGTGCACGGCCGGACGTTTTCGCGGTCAGGAAGAAGATCTTGTCGAGTTGTTGGGCGGGGGCCGCCTTAATCAATGGAAACAGGGTGCCGATGGTTTTGCCGATGCCCGTCGGCGCCTGGGCCAGCAGGCAACGGCCACTGGTGGCGGCCTGATACACCGCCTGCGCAAGCTCGCGCTGACCTGGCCGAAAGGTGGCGTGCGGGAAGGGCAAGGCCGTCCAGGCGGCGTCACGCGCGCGGCGGTGGACCAATTCCTGTTCGGCCCATGCCAGAAAGCGTTCGCAGTGCTGCTCGAAAAATGCCTGCAGCGTGGCCGCCTCGCATTCCTCGGTCAACACCGTTTCCTGCTGGGTGCCGATGTCGAGGTAGACCAGCGCCAGCGTCAGCGCCGCCAGGCCACGCTGCTGGCACAGCAGCCAGCCATAGATACGGAGTTGCGCCCAATGCAGATGGCGATGGTTGTCTGGCATGCGGGCCAGATCACCGCGGAATGTCTTGATTTCTTCGAGCTGGTTGGCGGCCGGGTCATAGCCATCGGCGCGGCCACGTACATGCAGCTGGCGCCAGTTTCCGGCCAGACGGATTTCAGATTCATAGCCAGCATTGCGGCGGCCTGTCACCAGCGTGTGCCCGGCAATGCCTTCCTGCGCGGTCGGCGATGGTGTGAATCGCAAATCCAGATCGCCCTGCTTGGCCGTGAATTCGCACAGGGCACGAACCGCCACGACATACTGTCCTGGCGCGGCGTTTACCTGCCCGGTTTGCGGAACTCGTTCTCGATCCATGTCGCGGCGGTCGCCCGGGTGAGCTTGAAGGTGGGCATCACGCGCACCTGCGCGAGTTGTTCGCGCGCGCCGTCGAAGGCGCTGAGCAAGGCGTACGGATCGTCCTCGTCGGGAACGATATCGAGCGTAACTTCGAATTCGGCGGTGTCAGTGCTGACTATCACACTTTTGTGCAGTTGCGCATGCAGTTGCTGTTCATGGCGGCGCAATACTTCGGCCGCCGTCTTGACCAGCGTGTTGAATGCATTGGTGTCGAGCGGCTTGGGGTTCTTCTTGTCGCGTCCCATGGTCCATGGGCCGATCAGGGCCGGTTCGGCTTCACCTTCCTTGATCATGGCGACGGCCCAGCCTTCGTCATCGTCGTTCTTGATCACGCGCGCGGTCCAGCCGACGCTGCGCCACAGGCGTGGCTCGTTGATATCGGCATCGGGATCGATGTCGGGCAGGTCTTGCTGGTCGGGGAGGTCGGACATGGGGGCGGGGAGGAGTGGAATCGCGCTTCGGATCAAGGCGTGATTTTACCGCTGTCGGAGCCGCTATCGTTGCGATGGCGGGAGAAAAAACCTGACGCCTGCCATGGCGTCAGGTCAGGTTGCGACTAGATGCAGTTGACCTGCACCGCGGTCACTTTGGCGCCGTTGAGGGTGCCCGCGCCGTTGCTGACGGTACAGACCTGGTTGGCGGGTTGCGCCAGCACTGCCACACCGTAGGTATTGCCATCGACCACGACCGTAGGAAAGACAAAGGTCGTGCTGCCGGCCGTCACGGCGACCTGGTCGCTGCCGTTGGTCAGAACCAGCCCGGCGCCGGTCAGGCCGGCGACGGTGCCGCCGATGGCGAACGTATTTGCAGAGCACGTCACGTTGACCGACGACAGCGCAATCCCGGTGGCCGTGCCGCTGGCGTTGGAAACGATACAGGTTTGGCGCGTCGGCTGGCTCTGCACCGTGACGGCATAGCTGGCGTAGGAGCCGATCTGGTTCGGAAAGGTGTACGAGGTCGCATTTGCCGGAATCGCGACGGTGCCGCCGGCATTGGCCAGAACCAGGCCATCGGCGGTCAGGTCGGTGACTTTACCGCCGATGCTCACCGACGTGTAACCGCCGCAAGCGGCGAGGGCGAGCGCCATCGCGAAAACAGGTAACAGGCGCAGGCAGGATGGTATTTTTTTCATGGATGACTCCGGAATGGGGGAAGTGGGGCGCGACAGTTTATTGACAGGCGACCAGCAGGTTGGTGACGTCATCGGCGACCACTGTGCCGACGCCATTTTGCACCGTGCAGGCCAGGCCTGTCGGCTGCGCCAGGACAGTGACGCCATACGACTTGCCACGACCGACCTTGACCGGCATGACAAACGTGGTGCTGTTGGCGGGCACGTTGAGTGCATCCGCGCCATTGACCAGAGTCAGCCCGGCACTGGTCAAGCCCGTTATGGTGCCGCCGACGTTTTGGTTCGGCACGCAGGTCACGACCAGATTGTTGATGTCGCTGTTGGAGGCGACCCCGGTGTAGTTGGTCACGGTGCAGGTGAGGCCGACTGGCTGGGTTGTGACGCCGACGATGTAGGCGGAGCCGACCGGAATGCGCGACGGGAAGTTGAAGGTGGTTGTGGTCGGCGTCAGCGTCACGCTGGCCACGTTGTCCGACAGGACCAGTGTGCCGCTGGTCAGTCCGGTGACATTGCCGCCGAGTGCGACACTGACGTTGTTGCTGGAGCCGCCGCCGCAGGCGCTCAAGGCAGCGGTGAGTGCCAGCGCGAAGAGTGCCCGAAAAATCCCGATTGGTGCGTTCATATGTTTTCCAGAAAAGGTGAAAGTCGCATCGATGGTCCGATGGTTGCAGTGCAGCGTACGCCGCCGGTCGTCGATCTTTTGCGGCTGCGACATCGTCACACACAATACCGCCGCTACTGCGTGTGTCAGCGAACAGAATTGGCGCTGTGATGGTAACGGTTTGTCCCGCCGAGCGGGGATTTCAAGATTGAAAGATTGGAAATACTTACATCCGATTACAAAAAAATGTCGCCGCGAAATCGGCAACGGGCCGCGATCCGTTTTAATGACGGCAACCATGCGGATGGCCGCGCACACGCGCATAATCCGGTGGTATCAACGCACTTTGGGAGAGCAACATGAAAGCACTTCGAACAGGTCTGGTCGCCTGCATTCTGATTGGCAGCACGCTTGCCACCAGCGTCCAGGCCGACCCGCATCATTATCGCGGCGGTGGCTACGGTCACGGTCACGGCGGCTGGGGTTGGGGCGGTGTCGGGCTGGGTCTGGTGGTCGGCGCGGCGCTGTTCGCACCCTCGTATTACGCCCAGCCCTATGCGCCGTACGCCTATTATCCGTACGCGCCGGTGGTAGTGACACCCGCGCCGCAGGTCACTTACGTAGAGAGCACGCCGCAACAATGGCCGCAGGCCGGTTCCGCACCGGGGCCGTCCGGCTACGAGTATTACTGCAACAATCCCGATGGCTACTATCCGTTCATCCGTCAGTGCAACAGTGGCTGGCGGCAGATTGTGCTTGACCAGGCGCCGCGCTCACGCTGATTGCAGATCCAGGCGTAGCGCAATCAGCGCCTCGCCCGGCACTGGCGTGGCGCTGAAGCCCAACGTTTGCGCCAGTCGCAACAGACCCTGATTGCCCGACATGGTCTCGCCGACCATGTAACGGGTACCGCGGTTGCGGCAGTAGGCAATCAATTGTTCCATCAATAATCGCCCCAGGCCGAGTCCCTTGATGTCGCTGCGTACGATGACGGCAAATTCGGCCTCCAGATTATCCGGATCGGCCACCGCGCGCGCCACTCCCAAGGTTTCCGGTTGGCCGCTGGCGTCCGGCCGGGTGGCGATGAACGCCATTTCGCGGTCGTAATCGATCTGGGTCAGGCGCGCCACTTGCGGACCCTGCAATTCACGCAAGCTGGAAAACGCGCGGTTGCGCACGTCCGCCGAACTTAAGTGGTTGAAGAACACCAGATGCGCCGCGCCATCTTCGGGCTTGATCGGACGAATGCACAAGGCCTCGCCATGCCAGTCAATGGTCTGTTCCAGCGCCTGAGGATAGGCACGAATCGCCAGCCTGGCGTGACCGCTGGCGGGCGCCGCCGGGGCCACCCGCATGCGCGCATCCAGTGCGATGACGCCATCGGCGTCGGCCAGCAGCGGGTTGATGTCGAGTTCCTGCAGCTCCGGCAATTCCTCGGTCATTTGCGAAATCTGGATCAGCGTGCGCAGGATGGCGTCCAGATTGGCGGCCGGGCGATCCCGATAGCCAGCCAGCAAACGCGACACCCGGGTGCGCGCCACCATGTCGCCGGCCAGCACCGAATTCAGTGGTGGCAACCCGACGGCGTGGTCGTCCAGCAGTTCGACCGCAACGCCGCCCTGGCCAAACAGGATTGCCGGACCAAACACCGGATCGGTAGTGACTCCCATGATCAGTTCATGCGACAGCGGACGACGTGCCATTGCCTGCACGGTAAAGCCCTGCAGATCAGCGTGCGGCAGCAGCGCACCCAGGCGCTGCTGCATCGCTGTGGCAGCATCGCGCACCGCCGCGGCCGAGGTCAGGTCGAGCACCACGCCGCCGACATCCGACTTGTGCGAGATCTGCGGCGAGAGAATCTTGAGGGCCACCGGAAAGCCGATCTCCTGTGCGCTGGCAACGGCGCCATCGACATCTGCCGCAGAGCGGGTCGCGACCACAGGTACACCGTAGGCAGCCAGCACGGTGCGGGTTTCCGTCTCCGACAGCAGGGTACGTCCGTCCGCCAGCGCGGCATGCAGGATGCTGCGCGCACGCAGGCGATCCGGCGTGAAGGGATCGGACACGGCAGCCGGTACCTCCATGAGCAATTGCTGGTTTTGCCGGTAGTCGACCAGTTGCATGAATCCACGCACGGCTTCTTCGGGCGTTCGGTACGTCGCGATGCCGGCATCGGAAAATATCTTGCGCGCTTCGGCAACGGTCGCGCCGCCCAGCCAGCAGGCCAGCACAGGGCGTTCCGATTTCAGCAGCACCGGTGCCAGCGCGCGCGCAATCTCCGTGCTTGACACCAGCGCGGTGGGGGCGTGAATGAACAGGATCGCATCCGACTGCGGCTCCTTTTGCAGGATGTCGAGCGTGGCACAGTAGCGTTCGACCGGGGCGTCGCCGCCGATGTCGACCGGGTTCGCATGCGACCAGCCGGCCGGCATCACCGCATCCAGTTGCGCCAGCGTAGCGGGCGCCAGCGTGGCGAGGCTGCCGTGCAGGTCAATCAACGCATCGGTGGCCATCACCCCGGGGCCGCCGCCATTGGTCAGGATAGTCAGGTGCCGTCCATGCATCGGCCGCGCATGGGCCAGCGTCTCGACTGCGCCGAACAGCGCCTCGGTGGAAAACACCCGCAACATCCCGGCACGCCGGATGGCGGCGTCGACCACATCGTCGGCGCCCGCCAGCGCGCCGGTGTGCGATGCGGCCGCCTGCGCGCCCTCCGCCATGCGGCCGGCCTTGATGATCACCACCGGTTTGCCGCGCGCGGCGCTGCGCGCAGCCGACATGAATTTGCGGGCGTCGCGCACATCTTCGATGTACAGCAGGATGGCGTGGGTGTCGCCATCGCGGGCCAGGAAATCGAGCAGATCGCCAATGTCGATGTCGGCGCTGTCGCCTAGCGCAATGAATTTGGAAAAGCCGATGCCGCGGGTGTTGGCCCAGTCCAGCACGCCCGTCATCAGTGCGCCGGATTGCGATACGAAGGCCAGCTTTCCCGGCAGCGCGGCCGCGTGCGCAAAACTGGCATTGAGACCGATGCCGGGCACCAGCAAACCAACCGAATTCGGACCCAGGATGCGCAACAGATGCGGTTTGGCCGCGCGCAGCATCTCCATGCGCAGTCGACCCATGCCGGTGGTCATCACGATGACCGCCTTGCAACCGCGCTCACCCAGTTCGGCAATCAACGCGGCAACCGTGTCGGGTGGCGTGCAGATGATCGCCAGATCGGGCACCTGCGGCAGCCGCGCCACGCTATGCCAGACCGGCAGGCCCTCCAGCACGTCATACTTCGGATTGACCGGCAGGATCACGCCGCCGAAACCGGCTGTCACCAGATTGTGCAACACGGTCGCGCCGACACTGTGCGGGCGCAGCGACGCGCCAATCACCGCGACCGAGTTCGGATTGAACAGTTGCTGGAGGTTGCGGATGCTCATCTTCGGCTTTCGGCTGACATGATCCAGCGATGATTACATACCTGCCGCGCCAAATCCTTATTACACTGCGCCCCTATCCCGTTTTTTACTGTTGGAAGTCCGTCATGCTCATCATCACCATCAAACAAGGCAAGGAAAAAAGCCTGCTGGAACGCGATCCGTGGATCTACGCCTCGGCGGTCGAACGCGTCGATGGCAAACCGCAAGAAAAAATGACCGCCGGAATTACTGCGCTGGTGCATTCATCGTCGGGCCAATTCCTGGCGCGCGCGGCCTACAACTCGAAATCGCAAATTCGCGCGCGGGTCTGGAGTTTCGATCCGGCCGAAGCGGTCGATCATGCGCTGATCAAGCGCCGCGTCAAGGCGGCGGTCGCCAAGCGCATCGGCAAGAAAGGCCAGCCGATTCATCTGGTGCTGGGCGACGAAGACGGCTTGTCCGGGCTGGTGGTGGATTGGTACAGCGGCATCAACGGCTATCTGGTGTGCGAGTTCCAGTCGGCCGGCGTGGATGCGTGGAAAGTGCCGATCGTGCAGGCGCTGATGGCCGAGACGGGCTGCGGTAACGTGTTCGAGCGTGCCGATGCGCTGCTGCGCAAGGGCGAGGGATTGCTGGTGAAATCCGGTGTACTGGCCGGCGAGGCGCCGCCCGACGCCATCGCAGTGACTGAAAAAGGCGTCAGCACCATGGTCAACATCAAGACCGGGCGCAAGGCCAAGTCGGTCTAGCGACGGTTATTTGGCAGAAGCGTCGATATCGGCCAGCGATTCGCGGCCACGCTGGGTGATCTCGAAGCTGCCGTCGTCATTCCGCGTGATGTGGCCTTTCTTGCCAAGAAATAGTGACACGTCGGCCGCCAGCGCGGTCAGCGGATCGGTCGACACCGCGCGCAGTCCCTCGATGCATTGCCGCAGGAACAGGGTCTGCTGGCCCTTTTCGGTCAGCATCAGGTGGCCGTCCTTGGCGTGACTGATGAATTTCAGTCCGTTGAGTTTTTTGGAATTGCGGGCAATGCAGGCACTGGGCCGTTCGCCGCGGGACGCTTTGCCGATCTGGTTGAGTGCTTCGTATTCGTCGGTGGTCAAACGGTCGTCCATGATGTGTCCTGTGAAGAGTGCGGGTGGGTCTGGTGCGCATGGTACGCGCCGGGCCGGGTAGCGGCAAGCCACGGCTGGTTGAATTATCCCGGCTGGCATGTAATGCTGTGGTGCACAATGTGCGTTCACGTACCGACGTCGTGACGCATATCATTCATACCTGCAATGGCACGGTCGGGCATGCGCGGCGGCATTCGCCGTATCGCATCGCGCGCCTGTCGTGCATCTCCAGGAGCATCGGCCCATGCCTAAAATCACCGAATCACTGCGCGAATTGATCGCTGCAGGATCGTCCCTTCAACCGATAAACGTCGCTGTGTGCCATCCCTGCAGCGAGATCGCGCTGCGCGGCGCGATCGAGGCGGCCGAAGCGCGGCTGATCACACCGATGCTGGTCGGTCCGCTCGACCGGATCCGCTCGATCGCCGGTCTGGCCGGTCTCGATCTGCGCGGCTGCGAGCTGATCGACACGCCGCACAGCCATGCCTCGGCCGAACGGGCGGTCGCCCTGTGCCGCTCCGGGCAGTGCGAGGCACTGATGAAGGGCAGCCTGCATACCGATGAAATGATGCACGAAGTCATGCGCACGGACACCGGCCTGCGCACTGCCCGACGCATCAGCCATGTCTATCTGATGGAAGTGACGAGCTATCCGAAGATGCTGATGATCACCGACGCGGCAATCAATATCTATCCGACCCTGGACGACAAGCAGCATATCGTCCAGAACGCCATCGATCTGGCGCTGGCGCTGGGCATTACCCTGCCCAAAGTGGCGATCCTGTCGGCGGTCGAAACGGTCGATGCCAAGATTCTGTCGACCATCGATGCTGCGGCCCTGTGCAAGATGGCCGACCGTGGCCAGATCACGGGTGCAATTCTGGACGGCCCGCTGGCCTTCGATACCGCAATCAATCTGCAAGCAGCCCAGGTCAAGGGGTTGATTTCGGCGGTCGCCGGCAGCGCCGATATCCTGGTGGTGCCGGATCTGGAATCGGGCAACATGCTGGCCAAGCAGCTGGAGTATCTGGCCAACGCCAAGGCTGCCGGCATCGTGCTCGGCGCGCGCGTGCCGATCATTCTTACCAGCCGTTCCGACAGCACCGAGACGCGGCTGGCATCGTGCGCCGTGGCGGTGCGGCTGGCGCACCTGAACCAGATTGCCAAGGAGACGGTGCATGCTTGATCGCAGCGCGCAGCCGGCCATGCAGCGCGACTGCCTGCTGGTGATCAATGCCGGCTCGTCCAGCATCAAATTCTCGCTGCTGTGCGGCGATACGGCCGAGTCGCTGGAGACCATTGCCTGCGGCGCCATCGAGGCCATTGGCAGCGCCCCCCATTTTCTTGTCGGCGACCAGGCCGGGGCACGCTTGGCCGAACGCCGCTGGGATGAACAGGCGTCGCATGATGCCTTGCTCGGCCACCTGATCGACTGGATCGAAGCGCATGCCGGGCCGAACCGGTTGATTGCGGCCGGTCATCGGGTGGCGCACGGTGGCCTCGATTGCGTCGACCCGCAGCGCATCACTCCGGAAGTCATGGCGCAGTTACGGGCGCTGGAACCGTTGGCGCCGATGCACCAGGCGCACAACCTGGCGCCTATCGACGCGCTGGCGCGGCTGCATCCCGGCCTGCTGCAGGTGGCCTGTTTCGATACCGCCTTTCATGCCACCAACCCGGCCATTACGCGCATGTATGGCCTGCCGCAGGCACTCACCGACGCCGGCGTGCGGCGCTTCGGCTTCCACGGCCTGTCCTACGAATACATTGCCGGCGAGCTGCCAAAGCACGCGGCGCAACCGCCGCAGGCGCGCACCATTGTCGCCCACCTCGGCAGCGGCGCCAGCATGTGCGCGATGGTCGATGGGAAGAGTGTTGCCAGCACGATGGGCTTCAGCGCCCTCGACGGACTGCTGATGGGCACGCGTTGTGGCGCACTCGATCCAGGCGTGGTGCTGTATCTGCTGCAGGAGAAGGGCATGAGCGTCGGCCAGGTTGAGAACATGCTGTACCACGACAGTGGCTTGCTGGGCGTGTCCGGCATCAGCAACGATGTGCGTACGCTGCTGGCCAGCGATAGTGCCGCCGCGCGCACTGCACTGGATCTGTTCGTCTATCGCGCCGCGCGTGAACTCGGCTCGCTGGCAGCCGCCGCTGGTGGCATCGACACGCTGGTGTTCACTGCCGGCATCGGCGAAAACGCGGCGCCAATCCGCGCCCGCATCTGCGAACAATCGGCGTGGCTTGGCATCGACCTGGACCGCGACGCCAATCTTGCCGGCCAACCCTGCATCAGCACGCCGGCCAGCCGGGTCGCGGTCTGGGTGATCCCGACCGATGAAGCGCTGATGGTAGCGCGCCATACGTTTGCACTGCGACCATGAGCACTTTTCGTCTTCCATCCTTGATCGGAACCGCCGCATGAAATTGACTTCAGAGACAACCCATCGCCCGCAGCATGAACACAGCGTCCCCTGGTTCTGGCCAATGGCGGCAGCCATCGAACTGGGCAATGCGGGTTTGAAAATGTATCAGGACAATCTGCGATACGTCGAGCAGGTCGCCCAGCTCAGTGCGCCGCCAGCCTCCGAATGGACCACCGCCAACCGGATCGCGCTCGACCTCGACACCATGCTGCTGCGCGATTTTTCGACTGCCGCGCGGCACACCCATTTGCCGGTGCTGATCGATGCCCCGTACGCCGGGCACAGCGCGACCATTGCCGATTTCGGTGACGGTCAAAGTCTGGTCGCCGCACTGCAAAAAAATGGCCTTGAGCACGTTTTTGTGACCGACTGGAAGAACGCCACCAGTGCGATGAAGGATTTCAATATTGACACCTACCTGACCGATCTCCGCACCGTGATCGACAATCTGGGAGGCAAGGTGCATCTGGTTGGACTGTGCCAGGGCGGCTGGATGAGCAGCATGTTCGCGGCGCGTTTTCCGGACAAGGTTGCTACGCTGGTGCTGGCCGGCGCTCCGATCGATACCGACGCGGGCGACGGTCCGATCAAGAAGTTGGCGCACAGCCTGCCGCTGAGCGTCTACCAGGACATGGTCGCCGCCGGGGCCGGCCGCATGCGCGGCGCGGCCATGCTGGCCGGCTGGAAAAGCATGAATCCGGAAGAGCAGTATATGGGCAAGTATCTGGAGCTGTACCGGCATATCGACGACCGCAATTACATCGAGCGCACCGACAAGTTCGCGCAATGGTACGAAAATCCGCTGGATCTGCCGGGCGCCTATTACCTGCAGGCGATCCAACTGATCTTCAAGGAAAACCAGCTGGCCAAGGGCATCTTCGTTGGACTTGGCAAGCAGCTGTCGCTGAGAGATATCGTTTGCCCGGTCTATCTGCTGGCCGGTGAAGACGATGACATCACCACCCGCGAACAGGTCTTCGATGCAGAAAAATATCTTGGCACGCCAAGCGAAAACATCGTGAAGACACTTGCGGCAGGTGGCCATATCGGTTTGTTCATGGGAGCCAAAACGCTCAAGGAATGCTGGCCCGGGATCGCACGCTGGATTCTCGCGGACGGACTCACCGCAGCGCACGACACACAGAAAAGGGCTTGAGATGGAAACCGCAGCGTCAACCGGCGTGATCGACAAACCCCACACCGATCCGGTTTGCGGCATGAAGGCTGCCACCGATCCGGCCAAGGCCGTCGAGCACGGCGGCACCACATACTATTTTTGCGGGCAACGCTGCGTGACGAAATTTCGCGCCGATCCGGACCTCTACCTCAAGCCGAAACCGGCTGCTGTCGATCCGGGCCAGAAGAATCTGCCGTACACCTGCCCGATGCATCCGGAAGTTGTCCAGAACGGACCCGGCAGCTGTCCGCTTTGCGGCATGGCGCTGGAACCGGTCGATGCAACCGCGGCCGAAGACACCGGCGAGCTCGATGCGATGAGCCTGCGTTTCTGGATCTGTCTGGCGTTGAGCCTGCCGTTGCTGCTCATCACGATGGGCGACATGATTCCCGGTGTCGATCTGCAGCATTGGCTGGGCATGGCGAGCTTCAACTGGCTGCAGGCCATCCTCGCCACGCCGGTGGTGCTGTGGGGCGGCTGGCCATTCTTCGTGCGTGGCTGGGCTTCGTTCCGGAGCTGGAATCTGAACATGTTCAGCCTCATTGCCCTGGGCTCGGGCGCGGCATTTGTGTTCAGCGTGGTGGCGCTGCTGCTGCCGGGCCAATTGCCGGACGCCTTCAAGATGCACGGCATGAGTCCGCTGTATTTCGAAGCCGCCGCCGTGATTATCACGCTGGTGCTGATGGGGCAGGTGCTGGAACTGCGTGCCCGTTCGCGCACCAACGGCGCGATCAAGGCCTTGCTGCAACTGGCGCCGGAGACGGCATTGCGCATCGGCGCGGACGGCGCCGAGCAGGAAGTGGCGCTCGACGCCGTGCAGGTCGGCGATCTGCTGCGCGTCAAGCCGGGCGGCAAGGTGCCGGTCGATGGCGCACTCACGCAGGGTCGTTCCAGCGTCGATGAATCGATGATCACCGGCGAGCCGCTGGCGGTCGAAAAGCAGGTCGGCGACAAGGTAACCGCCGGCACCGTGAACCAGACCGGCAGCTTCGTGCTGCGTGCCGACCGGATCGGCGCCGATACCCTGCTGGCGCGCATCGTGCAGATGGTCAATGACGCCGGCCGCTCGCGCGCGCCGATCCAGAAACTGGCCGACAAGGTATCGGGCTGGTTCGTGCCAGCCGTCATGGTCGCGGCGGTGGCGGCCTTTTCGTTGTGGGCGCTGTTTGGCCCGGCGCCGTCGCTGGCCAATGGATTGGTGGCGGCGGTCTCGGTGTTGATCATTGCCTGCCCCTGCGCGCTCGGACTGGCCACGCCGATCTCGATCATGGTCGGGGTCGGTCGCGGCGCCACCGAGGGAATCCTGATCAAGGACGCCGAAGCGCTCGAACTGCTGGAAAAGGTCGATACGCTGCTGGTCGACAAGACCGGGACCCTGACCGAAGGTAAACCGCGGGTGCAGCGCGTGATCGCAGCCGACGGCGCCGACGTGCGCGGCGTGCTGGGTTTTGCCGCCAGCCTGGAAGCGATGAGCGAACATCCGCTGGCGCAAGCCATCATCGCGCATGCGACCGGGCAGGGCCTGCAGGCCGAACCGGTGAGCGGGTTTGATTCGGTCACCGGGCAAGGCGTGCGCGGCACGATTGCCGGGCGCGCGGTCGTGCTGGGCAACCTGCGCATGATGGAAGCGGCGCAGATCGATGTCACGGCGCTGGCTGTCGATGTGACCGCGTTGCAGGAACTGGCGCAGACGGTGATGTTTGTTGGCGTCGATGGCAAGCTGGCCGGCATCGTCAGCGTGGCCGACCCGATCAAGTCGACCACCCGCGAGGCGATTTCCCAGCTGCACGAGGCGGGCCTGAAAGTGATCGTGCTCACCGGCGACAATGCGACCACGGCGGCGGCGGTGGCGAAGCAACTCGGTCTGGACGATTTCCGGGCCGATGTGACGCCCGAAGACAAACTCAACATCCTCAAGCGCCTGCAGGCCGAGGGGCACATTGTCGCGATGGCCGGCGACGGCATCAACGATGCACCGGCACTGGCGCAGGCCAATGTCGGCATCGCCATGGGCACCGGCACCGACGTGGCAATGCATAGCGCGCGCGTGGTGCTGGTCAAGGGCGATCTGCGCGGCATTGCCAAGGCACGATTGCTGAGTCAGCACACCATGAAGAACATTCGCCAGAACCTGTTCTTTGCGTTCATCTACAACGTGTTGGGCGTCTCGATTGCGGCCGGAATCCTGTATCCGTGGTTTGGCATTTTGCTCAGTCCGATGATTGCCAGCGCCGCGATGTCGCTCAGTTCGGTCTCCGTCATTGGCAATGCGCTGCGCTTGCGGCGAGCGGTCCTGTAGGTTCAGTGTTTGATACCGAACAGACCTCAAGCGGTGCGCCCGACTATTCTGGCGTCTTTTGCCAAGGACACCATCATGTCGACCACTTCTCCGCTGCTGACCTCCGCCATCCTTGCCCTTAGTCTGATCGTCAGTGGCGTCAGCGCCATCGCCGCTGATTCGCCCAGCGCCGAAGCGCGCTACCAGAGCGAGCGGGCAGTCTGTCTGAGCGGAAAATCGAATCAGGACCGTACCACCTGTCTGAAAGAGGCCGGCGCGGCACGCGATGAGGCCAAGCGTAATCAGCTCGGCGTCGGTCAATCCTCGTTCCAGAGCAACGCCATGGCCCGTTGTAGCGCCTTGCCAGGCGATGACAAACGCGACTGCGAAAGCCGTGTGCAGGGCGAAGGCTCGATCAGTGGCAGCGTGCGTGATGGCGGCGTAATGCGCGAAACCACGACGGTCACCGTGCCGGACAACCCACCCAAGTAAGGACGCATTCCTTGATCCAGCCAAAACCCCCAGCCAGGCCCGCACATTTCTCGATGTTGCGCGAGTTTCATCTCGCTGATTTTTTCACGCTCGGCAATGCCGCCTGTGGCGTGGCGGGGGTGTTCCTGGCGATGCTGTTCATGGCCAGCGGCGAGCTGCAGCAATTGTATTGGGCTGCCGCGATGGCGCCGGCGGCCTTCCTGTTCGACGTGCTCGACGGTCGCATTGCACGCTGGCGCCAGCAGCATTCGGCGCTTGGGCGCGAGCTGGACTCGCTGGCGGATGTGATTTCGTTTGGCGTAGCGCCAGCCGCCCTGGCCTTCGCTGCAGGGTTGCGCGGGCAGCTCGATGCGGTGGCGATGATCTATTTCGTGTGTTGCGGCGTGAGCCGGCTGGCGCGTTACAACGTGACGGCCGAGAACCTCTCGGCCGGCGCCGACAAGGTTGCGTATTTCGAAGGCACGCCGATTCCCACCAGTGTTTTGATTACGGCAATTTTTGCGCTACTGGCATGGCAGGGACGAATCGGCGCGAGCCTGTTCGGCGGCGTCTGGCAAGTCGGTGGCTGGACGTTGCATCCGCTGGCGCTGCTGTTCGTGCTGTCGGGCACGCTGATGATCAGCAAGACGCTGCGGATTCCGAAACTCTAGCGCAGGCCGTTGGCCCTGGCGTTCTGCTCGCGTTCGAGTTTGGTGATGTAGCGCTGAATCACCGCCAGCATTGGCTTCGGCAAGCCCAGGAACACGCACCCGAGGCGGTTCAGGACCTTGCCATTGTCGAGCACGATCTCCTGCAGATTGCGTATCTCGACGGTGGTAATGATCACGGTACTGCCCGGCAGGAAAACCTGACAATCCTTGTAATTGCGGCCAATGGTCGCGTCCAGCAGGCGGCGCTCGTCCAGGATCGCAATGCCGCCGCCGCTGACGTTTTGCAGCGGGAAAATGATCGGCTGTCCGCTCTCTTCATCCATCACCTGAATCGTGCAGCGTACAGGAGCTGCCAGCGGTGTCGCCACGCGATAAAATTCGCGCCGCTGCAAGCGGATCAGGCTGGTCGGCAGCGGCATGCTCAGGGCCGGCAAATTCGCGTGCACGCAAGTGCTGATCGTGGTGGCGAAAAAAACGATGCGAATGTTGTCCAGCATGGTCTCGAACGACACGTTGTGACTGCGCATCAGGTGCGCGGCCACGCCGTCATCCGGGGGGACGTCAAAGATCACCGAATCGCCGGCTTCGTCAACCTCAAGCAACGTCGTCATGCTGGCTTCACCGATGCCATCCATCAAGACGCGCACCAATTGACGCTGTTCATGAATTGCGCGCAACAGCGAAGCGATTTCGCGGCGCGAGTGGACTTTGTACGGATTGAGGTCGAGCGCTCCGTATCCGTTATGTTCAGTAGGCATTGACATCGGCATGCTGGAAGTTGATTTCAGGTAAAAATCGAATCATACCTTGTCGCCTCCCAATTTTGCCGCTTCGATGTGATATAGCCATGCCAAAAGTTCAGCCACCGCCCGGTACAGGGCCGGCGGAATTTGCCCGTCCAGATCAACTTGCATCAAAAGCGCGACCAACTCCTTCGATTCATGGACGAACACGCCGTGTTCCTTGGCGCGCGCAATGATTTCCTCCGCGATCAGGCCGCGACCCTTGGCGACAATCTTTGGCGCCGAGCTGCCGGTCTGGTAAGCCAGCGCAACCGCATTTTGCATCGGGGTGTCGGGCTTGTCGGGTTTGTCAGGTTTGTAATTCATGCTTGCGGGTCCTGCTTGACAATCAACGAGTCCAGCGTCGAGCCGGCCGCATCCAGCGCGTTGGCCAATTGCCGGCCGTAGCTGCGCAGGGTGTCGGCACTGGCCGGATCGGCGGTTCGGACCTGCACCTGGACATGGTCGCCGACCAGCGTGATGGTCGCGGCGATGCGGCCCAGCGTCGGCAACGCGAAACGCACCACGCTTTGCCAGGGTCGCTGCGTCTCGTCACGCGTCCCGTGTTCGGGCTGGTCCTGATTCTGGCTGACTTCCCACTCCAGTTGCTGGCCTGGCCAGACTTCGCCGCGCCACTGTACGCGCGGCTGTTCCAGCGTGTTGAGCTGCAGATTGACGATACGCGCGTTGTCCGGATTCAGGGCAAGGTCGGGTTGTTTTGCGGCCGCATCCAGCGTCGCCGCGATCTGCTTGCCGGTTAGCGGATCGGTGCGCGTGGCGGTCGCCTGCAATGTGCCATCGGCGATGCCGGCGACGTCGGTCTTGCCCAGCGCGGCCGCATGCGCGGATGCGAGGCTGGGCAGCGACGCATTGTCGCGCGCAAGCGCCCCCTCGGCTGGTGCGGCGCCGCTGCCACTGGCGGGCTGATTTTGCGGTTCACGCAGCAGGTCGGCCAGCGGCCGGCTGCCATTGAGCCATTGCTGTACGTGCGATTCGTAAAAGAGTCCGCTCGAACTGAGCGTGTTCTGCAACGCGGTGGCGATCTGGGCCGGGGCGGTTGCGCCGCTGGCCACCACCGGTGTCTTGCCAACCAGTGTGGTGGCGGAACTGCTTTGCAGGAGTTGATCAATCAGGCGCGCGGCGGGACTGAGGGTGGTCGGCGCCGCACCGGATTCGGCATCGAGCCCAAAAGTCAGGCGCGGATCGGTGCGCAGCAGGGTCAATTGCAGTTGGTCACCGACTTTCGCGCCGGCCGGCAGGTTGGTACGCACAGTGCTGTCGGCCACCTTGAGCAGCACCGAGCCATCGGTAAACAGCGACGCCACGGTCGCCTGCACTTGCTGGCCGATGGCAATCTGGGTTAGTCGGGCAGTGGCTTCGGCGCGGATATCGGCGACCCGCGCAGCCGGTTGCAATGCGCTGCTGGCAGCGGCTGGCCGGACCTCCAGAATGTCAGCCCGCACCACCATGATTAGCCGGCGTGACCGCCGCCGTACGCCTGTGACAGTTTGCGTTCGGTGCCGGCGCTATTGATCAGCACCCCCAGTTCGGCCATCCAGGGCTCGGTAATGTCGCGAATCTGGCGATCGTAGGCCAGGAGCTGCTGGATGATCGCGACCTTGCGCACGCGCGTTTCGCCAGTCAGCGCGGCCGGTGCTTCGCCGCTTTTGAGTGTCCTGACGTGGCCGGCCACGCGTGACTCCAGAATCACCATCGATTCCCAATCACGTTGTTTGGCGGCGGCCAGCATCTGGTCGGTAATGACCGCGACGGTCTCATACAGCGAAATGACTTCCTGGTTATTCATCGTTATGCCTTCATCAGGGTTGGCGCATAAGTGGCCGGGTCGGGTGGCGCCACCAGCGGCGCATTTTGCAGCGCATCGGCTTGCTGGCCGATCGCATCCCATGCTGTTTTCAGATCCATCAGGAGGCCGTGCACTTCCTGCAGGGTTTCCGGCTGGTTTTTCAGGTTGGCGATCAGCAGCCGGTTGCTCATGTATTCATACAGTGCATCAAGGCTGCCGGCGATGCTGCCGCCGACCGTCTTGTCGAGGCTGGCGCGCAGGCCATTGTCGATGATCGAGATGGCCTTCGAAATCGACTTGCCCTTGGCGGGAATGTCGCCCGCCTTCATTTGCTGCACCGCTGCCGTGACGGCCATGAGGGCGCCGTCGAACAGCATCACGATCAACTTGTGCGGTGAGGCGGAGGCGACGCCGGTTTCCATGCCAACGTTGGCATAGGCACTGGCACCGCTTTTGGGTGATCCAAACATGGAAGCCTCCGTTATCAATTCTTCGGCAGATTCGCCAGTTGTTGGGTCAGGAAGGTGCTGGTGGTCGTCAAGCCGCTGACAACCTGATCCAGCGCCGTGAATTGGGCACGATAACGTTTTTCGTTGGCCGCCAATTTATTGTTCAATGACGTCTTGTCTTTTTCGATACTGGCAATCGATGCATTGATGCCGTCGGTCCGCGAGGTGACCGGCCCGTTCGAACTCAACAGGCTGGTGACCAGAACGTTGAGCTGGTACGCATAGCCTTGCGAATAATTGATGGTGCCACGTGCGCCCAGTGCAGTGCCATCGATGATCGCATTCAGACCTTCCGAGTCGTCGCCGGTGGCGCCGGTCAGCAACTGCCCGTTGCCGATTGCAGTCGCGCCATTGATGGTGCCGGCGACATTCAGACCGGCCGAAGCCGTCGCGCTGCCGCCGAACAGGGTGGTCAATGCGGTGCCGCTGCCGAACAGAATGCCCGAGGTGCTGCCGTAGTTGTTCGACGTGGCGGTCAGGATGCCGGCGTTCTGCGTGATCTTGACGCTGCTGCCGACGCCCGAAAACTCGGTGGCGCCGTTGATCTTGCCCTGCAGTTCGGCGATCAGCGAGGTCAGGCTGTAATTGCCCGCTCCCAGCGTGATGGTCTTGCTGACACCGTCAAGCTGGACCGCCAGCGTATCGTTGACCCCAGCGGTGATGACCGTGTCGGTGCCTGATGCGACGCTTGGATTGGCGCCGAGCAGATTGGTCTTGCCATTGCCGCCACTGACGCTGGCGGCTGCACTGGCACCGCTGGCGTTGGAGGCAATCGTCAGCACGCCGGCGTTATTGGTGACGGTGGCCGATGATCCGGCCGTGACAAATGCGCCGGCCGCGTTGATTTGCGCCTGCACGTTGGCGGCCAGGTCGTCGGCGTTGGCGTACACGCCCTGGGTCAGGGACACGCTGGTGGTGACGCCATCGAGCAGCACGCTCAAGGTGTCGTTGCTGGCATCGATGGTCAGCCCGGCGGCAGCCGATCCGGTGGTCTTGCCCACGCCCGAACCGCTGACCGCGCCGACGCCGACTGCCGTGCCATGCGTGGCCAGTTGCGTGATGGTGACCGGATACGCGCCCGCCTTGGTTACCGAGGTGGCGCCCGAAAACGTGACCAGGCTGTCAGTGCTCTTGCCGACGGCGGCAAACAATCCCTTGATATCGGCGAAATTGCTGGTCACGGCAGCTTGCAACTTGGTCGAATCGAGCGTCAGCTGGCCGGTCTTCTGCAGCGATACACCGACCTGCGACAGCAGCGTGAAGGCGCTGTTGCCGCCGCCGACAGGTGTGTTGAGTACATTGCGGATCTGCGACTGGATCGAGCGGATCGACGAGTCGCCATTAAGCACGGCGGCGGTCTTGGTGGCCGGGTCATACTTCGACACGTCGCTCAGGGTCTGGGTGATCTGGTTGTAGGCGGCGACAAACTGCGTGACCGAATTGACGATGGTCGAGCTGTCGCGGCTGACCGTGACATTGGTGGTGACGCCGGCGGCGGACTTGCCGGCCAGATTCAGGCTCACGCCCGGAATCACGTCGGTGACGGTGTTGGCTGTCTTTGACACCGAGATGCCATCGACCTTGAACAGCGCGTTTTGCGCCTTGATGTTTTCGGTCAGCGATTGTGCCCCGGCCGGGTCGTGCGCCAGCAGCGACGACAACGCCGCGTCGCCGGTCACGGAAATCTTCAGGCTGCTGGCGATACCGGTGCTGTTTTCAGTCAGGACCAGCCGGTTCGGCGTGGCGCTGCCGTCGTTGATGATGGTGGCGGTGACGCCGATGCTGGCCGTGTTGATGGCGTCGCGGATGCCGGCCAGCGTGTTGTTGCTGGGATCGATCGTGATGGTTTTCAGGCCGCCTGCGGCACTGGTGAAGGTCGCGCCGGAATACACGCCACCGGTCGATGTGCCGCCGCTGATCGTGCCGAGATCGAAGGTCAGGGTGCCGCTGCCGATCACATCGGTGCTGTTGGCACGTCCTGCCGAGACCAGCTTCTGGGCCTGCGCGAGTTGGCTGACCTCGAGCGCATACGTACCCGGAACGGCGATCGACGTGCCGGTCGCCGAGGCGATGGTGGCATCGGCGGCATTGACTTTGACACCCTGGAATTTACTGCTGTCAGACAGTGCCAGTACCGCGCTTTGAAAGGTCGACAGCGCGCTTTTCACGCTGCCGATGGCCGACAGCTTGGAGTTGAAGCTGGCTTCGCGTTTGTTCAAGATGGTCAACGGCTGACTGTCGACCGCGATGAGCTGGCTGACGATCGAATTGACGTCGAGATTCGAGCCCAGTCCTGGTGAAGAAATTCCCATGATGTTCGCCCTCGTGAGCGCTTAGGCTCTGTCCTTGACCAGCAAGCCTTGCAGCTTGCTCAGGTCTTTCGAAATATCGACTGCCTGCTGTGTCGGGATTTGCTGGATCACGGTACCGGTTGCGGTATCGACAATCTTGACCAGCGTCTTGCCGGTGTCTTCGTCCTGGCTGAATTCGAGACCGTTCGAATTCACCTTTAAATATTTGTTAACCGCATTGAGCGATTGCTTGACTTCGGGTTCGGTGGGCGCGGGCGCCTGAACCGTTTTGGCGGGGTTGGCGCTGGCTGTTTTTTCGACAGCAATGGACGCGGTTGTGACCGGCTGCGGTGTGACGCGTGCCTGATCCACATTGACGCTCGGCGCTGTAAAGCCGACGCCTGCGCTTGCGGTGATAGCCATGACTTTCCCCTTTACTAGTGGGAAGACGGAAAGCGGTCGCCCGGTTTCCGTCCCAAAGTTGCGATCCCGAAGGATCGCTGTTTTTTACGCTGCCTGATATTAACGCAGCAGTGACAGAACACCGTTCGGCAACGAGTTTGCCTGGGCCAGAATTGCCGTACCAGCTTGTTGCAGAATTTGACCACGGGTCAGCGAGGCGGTCTCGTGGGCGAAGTCAGTATCCTGAATCCGGCTACGTGATGCACTCAAGTTCTCCGACGTGGTTTGCAGACTTGTGACAACCGATGCGAAACGGTTTTGCACCGCACCCAGCGCCGCACGGGAGCTGTTGATCGTGGTCAGCGCGCCGTCGATGGCGGCCAGCGCGTTGGTGGCGCCGGTTGCGGTCGACAGATCGATCGACGAGATGCTGTTGACGGTCAGTGTGGTCGATGGAGCGACAACACCCAGGGCCAGACCGGCTTTGGCGACGCCGCCGCCACCGACTGAAATGCCGCCGGTTGCGTTCGATGCCAGCGACACGGTGCCGTGCGTGGTACCAGCAGCCAGACCGGTGGTCGCGGCAGTGAAACCAGCACCCAGGATGACGTCGCGGCCATCGGCAGCGGTCAAGGTAACTTGACCGGAGCTGTCCGACACGGCGCTGACGCCGGATTGGCCCGATACGGCGTTGATGGCGGCGGCCGTGTTGGCGCCGAAGCCGGCAACGTTACCACCGGCAGCGATCGAACCGATCTGAATACCATTGACGGTCAAGGTGGCGCCAGTGGTGACGGCAGCGAAGGTCGTTGCGGTTGCGCTGACAGTCGTGGCGTTGGCGGTTGCCGTGACGCTTGATGTCGACGATACCGAGTTGATTGCTGCAGCGATCGAAAAGGCACTTGCTGACGATTGGCCTGGTGCGGCACCGGTGCTGGTTGCGCCGACTTGAACACCGTTCAGGGTCAGGTCGCCGGCTGCCAGCGCGGTCGTCGTTGCGGTACCGGTCGTGGTGGTCGAGGTCGAGGTGCCGCTGCCGCCGAGTGAGGCGATGCGTGCGCTGGAGATCGAGGTGATGGTGACGCTGTCGGCTGAAGTGCCGTTGGCGCCAACTTGAAAGCTTTGTGAGTTGAACGTACCGTCGAGCAGTTTGTTACCGTTGAACGACGAGCTTTGTGCAACGCGGTCAATTTCAGCCGACAGGGCTTTGGCTTCGTTGTTGATCGATGCGCGATCCGATGCGCTGTTCGAACCGTTGGCGGACTGCACTGCCAGTTCACGAATACGCTGCAAGTTGTTGCCGATCTGTGCCAGGTCGCCCTCAGCGGTTTGCGCCAGCGAGATACCGTCGTTGGCGTTGCGGCCAGCTTGATCGGAACCGCGGATCTGCGAAGTCAGACGCTCGGAAATTGCCAGGCCGGCGGCGTCGTCTTTTGCTGAGTTGATGCGCAGACCGGACGAAAGGCGGGTCAGCGAGGTAGCCAATGCGGATTGCGACGTGGTCAGGTTGCGCTGTGCATTGAGGGACGAAATATTGGTATTAATGAATGAGGCCATGATGTAGCTCCTAGAGTATGGGGTCCGATGACGATGGCCTTTTCAAGCCGGGTCAACTTTGGTCTTCATCTCTTTAGGGGAGGGTGCAGACCGCTGTTGTAATCTTTATCGGTAGGTGCTCCAAAAAGTTTAATGTGGGCAACGTACTTTTTGCGCTGCGCCGACACAACCGTGCCGAACCCCACATCTCCTCTTCGACCAGATTCATTAAAACTTTAGGGCCAATTTTTGCTGCCCGGAAGCGCCGTTTTGTTGCGGTATTGCTCAATGTAATCAATGACTTGAGAGATATTCATCGAAGTATTTTCAATTCAGTCGAAAATATTTCGCTTTTTTCGGTTTTTTGTATTTTAGTGGCCTGCCGCGTCATTCAAAGCGAGGCTAAAGCCCATTTCAGGGGCTCTTCTCGGCGGTTTCACTGTGTGATTACTGCGGAACTTTGGCCATCGACGGTGCTCAGGATGCGCGCGGGGTGGCGAGCAGGTCCAGTCAGCCCTTCAGATTGACGCTCTCGCCGTGCGAACAGGGCACCTCGCTGGTGCAGCCGGGCACGATCAGATCGTCACTACTATACATAGAGCATGATATTGCGCCTCGAACGGCTTGTGCGGACGGTCGACCACCTGAACCGGTTGGCCAGGGTGCGTGAACGACGGCTGTATCTGACCGGAATCCCGCGTGTTGTCCAGCGCTGCCTGAGATAAACTCCGCACATCCCTCGATTAGCGCGTCCGCCCCGTCCATGTCCAAGCAAAAAGTGCAGCGCAATGACCCATGCCCGTGTGGCAGTGGCAAGAAATACAAGCAATGCTGTGCACTTGCCGACGCCCGCGTCGCGGCGCCGGTGGATCCGCTGGCATCGCTGCTGCAGCAGGCGCTGGTCGAGCACCAGCGCGGCATGCTGGCGCAGGCCAGCGACTTGTACGATCAAATTCTGGCGCTCAGGCCGCAACATGCGGACGCGCTGCACCTGCGTGGCCTGATCGACTTCCAGAACGGCGAGACCGTTGCGGCGGTTGCCCGGATGCGCGCTGCCATCGCGCAGAACGCGAACGAGCCGCGCTATTTTTACAACCTTGGCACCGCCTTGATGAAGCTGGGCGAGCAGGACGAGGCAGCGACACAGTTTCGGCGCGTCATCGAAGACGATCCGGACAACGCGGATGCCCACGGCAATCTGGCCGCAGCGCTCGGCGGCCTGGGCGAGACCGATGCGGCAATCGAGAGCTACCGCAAGGCCATCGCGCTGCGACCAACCGACATTGGCGCTCTCTGCAGCCTGGGCATACTGCTGACGCTGGCCGGCCAGTTCGCCGAGGCGGTCCGCGTGACTGCGCAAGCACTGGAACTGGCGCCCGATAACGTCCTGGCCAACAATTCGATGGGCTCGGCCTTGCTGCGCGACGGTCGGGCCGACGACGCCGCCGTGTTTTTCGAACGGGCGACCGTGCTCAGCCCGAACGACCCGACCGGCTGGTTCAATCTGGCCGATACCATGCAGGCGCGTTCGCGACTGAACGAGACCATCGCGCTGTACCGTCGGGGACTGGCACTGGGACCGGATAACGCGCTCGCGCACAGCAATTTGTTGCTGGCGCTGCAGTATTCTCCGAGCCTGACACCGGCGCAGCTGTTTGCCGAGCACACACGGTTCGCGCAGCAGTTCGAACCCGCCGGCAATGTCACCCACGCCAACACGCCGGACCCGGCGCGGCGCATCCGGATTGGCTATGTGTCGGCCGATCTGCGCGATCACGCCGTGGCGCGCTTCATCGAGCCCATCCTGCGTCATCACGATGCCGGGCAGGTCGAGGTCTTTTGCTATTACAACCACTATCTGAACGATGCGACCAATGCGCGCATGCGCGCCGCGGTGCAGCACTGGGTGCCGTGTCTGCACCTGGATGCAGACCAGCTGGCGGCGCGCATTCGCGCTGATGGCATCGACATCCTGATCGATCTCAGCGGTCATACGGCGGGCAACCGGCTGCTGACATTTGCACGCAAACCGGCGCCGCTGCAGGTGACCTTCAATGGCTACCCCGGCACGACCGGGCTGGCGGCGATGGATTACCGGATATCCGATGCGTTGCTCGATCCGGTCGGCGTCACCGATCAGTTCTATACCGAGAAAATCCTGCGCCTGGAAAGCGCCGTGATCTATCAGCCTGCCGCCGGTTGCCCCGAGGTCAATCCCTTGCCATGCTTGCATGGCGCGCCGTTTACGTTCGCTTGCCTGAACAATCTGATCAAGATCACGCCGTATGCCATTGCGGTCTGGTCGCAGATACTCAAACGCTTGCCGGCGTCCCGGCTGATGCTGGGTAATCTGCAGGAACCTGAGGCGCGCGCTCGCCTGCTGGCGAACTTTGCCGCCGAGGGCATTGGTCTGGAACGATTGGTGCTGTTGCCGAAGATGGCGCTGCTCGATTATCTGGCCACCTATCACCGGATTGACCTGACCCTCGACACCTTCCCCTACACTGGCGGCACCACCACCAACGATTCGCTCTGGATGGGCGTGCCAATCCTGACGCTGGCCGGTCAGACCTCGGTATCGCGCGGGACCGCAGCGGCGCTGCAAGTGGCAGGCTTGCCGCAATTCGTGACCACCTCGCCGGAGCAGTACATCGATACCGCAGTGGCGCTGGCGACCGATCCGGCCGGGTTGGATGCAGTGCGCCAGACCATCCGGGCCCGACTTTCCGCCAACACGCTGAAAGATCCGGTGGCGCTGACGCGCAATCTGGAAGCGTTATTGCGTGGGATATGGCGCGACTGGTGTCAGGCGCAGGGCGCGGCCACTGCATAGCCGATGCCGCTGCGACCAAAGCCATTGCCGTTATAGAACAGATGCAGGGCGCCGCCGATGTCCAGCACCTGTGGATAGGCGACCATGAAGGCGTCCCATCCGGCGGCGCTGACATCGATGCCACCCAGCGCGTCGTTGCGCTGCCAGACAATGCCGTCGGTCGATTCGGCATACCCGATCCGGTAACTGCTGGCGGCATCGTCGCGGTAGCCGATGGTCTTGCGGTACGAAAACCACATGCGGTAGAGCGCGCCCTCGCGCAGTACCGAAGCACGCACGATGCCGCCTTCATCGGGACCGGCATAGTCCAGTGCGACGATACCCTTGCGCTCCCAGTGCACGCCATCGCGCGACTCGGCATATTTGAGGTGGTAGCGCGGCTCCGGCACGCCACCGGTGTCGATCCATTCGGTGCACGACAGATACCAGTTGCGCCAGACACCGTTGTCGATCAACACGCACGAGGTCGCGCAGAAAAACGGCTCCTCGGCGGTGCGGTCCATCACCGGGCCCTGATGCAGTCGTTGAAAACTGGCGCCGTCGTCGTCGCTGACGGCCAGGCCGATGGCATTGTGATACGGCACGGTGGTGCGCACGTTCCAGCCGATGTAATACAGATACTTGCGACCGCCATGGTCGAGCAGCCACGACGGCATCGTGCCGCAATCGTCGAAGGCGCCGAGCGCGCCCAGGCCGAGCACCGGATCGGGACGCACCTGCAGCACGTTGCGCGGATCGGCGGCGGCGACATCGATGCTGCCGATGCGGCTGCGGTTGCCGGCATCGCGGCTGCTGAAATAGATGCGCAGGCGCTCGGCGTCGAGTACGTCCACGGTGGGCACCTGGGCATGCGTGCGGGCCCAGTCGAGCTGGCCGTCGGGTTCGAAGATCAGGCCCTTCTTTTGCCAGAGGGTGACTTGCATCGGCATCAGAATTTCAGGTCCTTGCTGGACATCTTGGCCCGCTCTGCCGGATTGCCGCGGTACACGCCCCACGGCTCGGTCGACTTGCAGACCGCCGCAGCCATCGCGATGAAGCTGCCCTCGGCGATCGTCATGCCGTCGCGGATGGTCGCATTGACGCCGAAAAAGCTGTACGACTCGACCATGCAGTGACCCGACAGCACCACATGCGAGGTAAAGAACGCATGGTCATCGATGCGGCCGTGATGGCCAATGTGGTTGCCGCTCCACATCACGACGTTATTGCCGATGGTGGTGAACGGCTGCAGCGTATTGTTTTCGAGGATGAAGCAGTTGTCGCCGATCGGGTTGTCGAACATGGTTGCCTTCGACGACACATAGCTGATCAGTTCGTAGCCCTTGTCCTTGATCTGCCGATACACCTCGGCGCGCGGCTGGCTCATGCCGCGCGGTGCGAGCGGGGCAAAGAAGGCGAATTCGCCGGGCGGGAACACCGTCTCGACAGTTTCGAACGGCACTACCGGCAAGCCGCAGAATACGCCGCCCTCGGGCAGATATTCCTGGTTCACGCTGAAGGCGACCACCACATGCTGCGAATCATGCGTCAGGTAGTAGTGCGCCAGTTCGGCGAAGTCCTTGACGCCAAAGAGGATGACTTTTGCCATGATCGGGCTCCCGGTAAACGTAGGTGGTGTAATCGTACAGGCCGTAATCGTTACGCAGTACAAACTGGCGCGACAGCTGGTTGACCAGAAACGCGATCAGATCATCGGTCGGCACATGAAACAGGTCGTCGCGCTCCCAGTCGACCGCCTTGGCCATGACATTGAAGGCGATGCCGCGCCGCGCCTTGGCAAAGACCAGCGGCAACAGCTGGCTGAAATAGTTGAACATTTCGCCATACGACAGTTCGCGTTTTTCGGTGAACACACCGTTCATGACGATGTAATCAAACATCGGCAATGCGTCATCGCCATCGAGCACATCCATCAGGTAGTAGGGCGTGTCCGGATATTTTTGGCGCGACAGCGCGATCGACTCCGGCGCCGCGTCCAGTCCGGAATAGGCGATCCGGTCGAGCCGGTGGGCGTGCATGAAGTCCAGCAGATGCGACGCGCCGCAGCCGAAGTCGAGCAGCGTGACCGCCTCGTCCGGCTCGCGAATGCATTCGAGCATGACGCGGTAGCGGGTCTGGGCATCGGCCGCATTGGGCCAGTCGACGCCAAGGTGCGAATCGCCGTAGCGTTGCAGGCATTGCGCGTAGTGATCGACCAAAGCCTGGTGTTTTCTGGTGTCAGCAGTCATGGTGCTCCAGCATTGCCGCCGTGGCCGCGCGGCCGTTGAACATCAGTACGTCGATAATCGACAGGTGTGGCACGAATGGTGCGCCGAATTGGACATACGTGCCAGTCGGCGATGCCACGAAGTCGAGTTGCACGCCTTGCCCGGCAAAAGCGGCAGGCTGATACAGCGCCTGTCCACCCGGCAGGTTCAGATACTGCGTGGCCTGTTCCTGACGGCAGATATCGAGGATGCGGTCCTGTGCTTTCAGGTCCGCATTCGCGTACACCGTCGAGGACGGGATGATCGTGCAGCGCAGCCCGAGGAAGTCATGCAGCAGCGTCAGCGAGGCGCCGACGTAGCGCGACAAATTGGTCTCGGGGGTGTGGATGATCTCGTTCAGCAGCGCGAAGGTCTGGGCAAAAAATGGTGCGGGGCGATACGCCTGCTCGATGGTGCGCAGCAGTTTTTTGCGCCACGGTGTGTCGTCGCACACGGCGATGGCATTGATCGGCAGATGCTGGCTGGCGCCCTGCAGAGGCACCGTGAACAGGTGATCATGGCCATCCATCAAGATCCGGTTGCGGTTGATCCAGCCACGGTTGATGAAGTTGACATCATCGAACAGCACGAAGCGGTCGCTTGCCGCCATCAACGCGAAGTACCCGATGTACGGCAGGAAGTACGGCTGCATGATGGCCAGGCGGTTCAATCTGCGATGCCTCCGGGCAGGCTGCGATTGACCGCATCGACATCGGCAAAATCCATCAATTCGCGCTGCACCGCGCGCGTGTACGCCGACGGCAAGCCGCGCGCAACGAAGCTGGGCTCGCCGCCATTGTCGAAGCGGGTGCTGCAGGCGATCCGGACAAAATCGCTGCGACCGGCAAGGCCGCTGCGGTGGACCAGAAAATTCGAAAAGAACACCACGTCACCGGGCTTGACGCAGACCGGTACGAAGGCGGCGTCATCGAGCGCGTCGACCACCCAGAGACCGCTGGTCTGATTGCCGGCCGGCGCGATCAGGCCGCGCCGGTGCGAACCCGGCACCACCTCCAGCGGATAAGCGTTGGCGTCGATGGCGCACAGCGCCACCCAGACTCCCAAACCATCCAGGCTGCCTTGCACCGAGGGCCAGTCCTGATGCGCCTTCAGGCCGAAATACCCGCCCGGTATCTTCAGCTCGGCCGATTGTACATGTACCGTTTGGCCGCCTGGCACGAACACCGGGCCGAAGCCGAACACCTTCTTCAGGACCGCCATGATCGGCGCCGCATTGAGCAGCGCACCGACCGATTGCAAGCGCCACAATGCGGCCAGCACTTTCTTGAACTGCTCGATGTGCGCGCCATGCAGGGCCCGGGCGTTGCCGAACAGGTCGCCGGCGTCGGGCAGGCCGAGCAACGCGACTTGCTGCGCAAAGACCGCGTGGATGTCCTGCGCACAGACGTCGACCACGCCGGCATCCAGCAAATTCCTGGCGATGTAAAAACCGTCGGCGTCGAATTGCTGTCGCGCAGTCATGGCTTCCATGTCATCCCCGCCGCAGGCAATCGACCACGCGGTGCACGTCGTCATCGGTCAGGGCCGGCGAAATCGGCAGGCACAGCACTTTGCGCGCGGCCTCGGTCGCCACCGGCAAATTGTCCGGGCTGGCCGAGGCCAGTCCACGGTACATCGGAAAATTCGAGATCAACGGATAGAAGTAGCGGCGCGAAAAGATCTGCGCATCGCGCAGCTTCTGGTACAGGGCATCGCGGCTGAGCGGATAGTCAGTCTCGACCATGATCGGGAAGTAGGCGTGGTTCGAGACCACCTCGCCACCGTCACGGAGGATGCGAATGCCGGCGATCTCCGGCAGCAGCCGGCGATACAGCGCGTCGATCTGCTTGCGTCGCGCCAGTGCCGTATCGATCTCCTTGAGTTGCAGCAGTCCCAGCGCCGCGTTGAACTCGCTCATCTTGCCGTTGATGCCGGGTGCGACCACGGTGGTTTCATCCACGAAGCCAAAGTTTTTCAGATGATCGATGCGCACCTTGGTCTTGGCATCCGGGCAGATGATCGCGCCGCCTTCGAACGTATTGAACACCTTGGTCGCATGAAAACTCAACACCGACAGATCGCCATGCGTGAGCACGCTGCCGCAATGGCACTGCACCCCGAACGCGTGCGCGGCGTCGTAGATCACTTTCAGGTTGTAGTTATCGGCAATCCGTTCGATCGCATCGACATCGCACGGATGACCGTACACATGCACCGGCATGATCGCGGTGGTGTGCGGCGTGATGGCGGCCTCGATCTTGGACGGATCAAGGTTGAGCGTGTGCGGATCAATGTCGACGAACACCGGCTTGATGCCGTTCCACAGCAGCGAATGGGCGGTGGCGACAAACGAATACGGTGTGGTGATTACCTCGCCGGTAATGCGCAATGCCTGCAACGCCGTGATCAACCCGATCGTGCCATTGGTGAACAGCGCCAGATGCTCGACGCCCAGATAGCTGCACAGCGCGGCCTCGAGCTGGGCGTGGAACGGCCCGCCGTTGGTGAGGATCTTGCTGTCCCAGATTTTTTCCAGATACGGAATGAAGTCGGCAAGCGCAGGCAGGTACGGCTGCGTGACATAAATCGGCTTGGGCGTACCCATCGGAATTCCTCGCTCATTGTTCTGACCAGAGTGTAGTCGGTAATCGACCTGTGGCAGCATCCCAGATTAAGCGATCGGGTGATGGCGCAAAGCTTGCTGGAGCGGAGTTTCTTCCGCTCTTTTTAACGGATTCATCAATGCATCGCGGATAATCAGCGGCATCGACCACCATGCCCCGCCGTTCCTGATGAACACCTTGCCGCAGTCCCCGACCGCACCGCGCCTGACCCTGCAAACGCTGACGCGCGGCGACGGGCTGCTTGGCCTGCGCCCGACCGGATTGTTCGGTCCGCGCGGCAGCAACGTCACGGTCGCCATGCTCGACAGTGACGATCCCGGCACGCAGGAACGCCTGGCCGAGCTGGGCTTTCATCGTCTGCCCGCCGAGGCGCTGCAATGGCGCAGCGTCAGTGCCTTGCCTGCGGAGCAACCGTTATGGAGCTTGCTGCAGGAGGATTTCTATGGCGATTTCTGGGCCGATCAGTTGCCCGGCTTGCAGCAGGACGGCTGGCGCATCGTGGTGCGGCCCGGTTTTGCCCACGAGAGCGTGACCGTCGACGCCTGGCATCTGCTGGTCGATCCGGCCGATGGCGAGGTGCTCGGCAAGGAGGTCGCCGCGCCCTTGCGCGGACGCGCCCGTGCCATCAGCAAGCTCGGCGGCGCCGCCACCGACAGTTCGTGGATGCTGTCGCTGGGCATCGAGGTCGCGGGCCAGACCATCGATCTGGTTCCGTTGCTGGCCAACCTGCTGCAACGCGACAAGCGCTGGCTGCACGCCGACCAGCTGGCCCTGATCGACGATGCCGCGCTGATCATGTTGCGCGCCCCCGGCGGCAAACGCATCGAGGCGCAGGCCGCGCCATTGAAGGCGATCGTCAGCCACATGCTGGACTTGCTGGGCGACCCGCGCCGCAAGCCGGGCCCGCTGCCGTTGTCGGCGTGGGATGCCTGGCGCCTGGAGGCGTTGCGCCAGAGCCTGCACGACAGCCAGGCCGAACGCGCCGGACCGCAAGGCCTGTGGCAGCTGCAGGGCGAAGCAGGCCTGCACCAGTTGGCCCGACGCCTTCGCCACACCGACGGCATCACGCCGGTGGCGGCGCCGTCGGGTCTGGGCGTGACGCTGCGGCCCTACCAACTGCATGGCGTGGCCTGGCTGCAGTATCTGCGCCAACAGCATCTGGCCGGGATTCTGGCCGACGACATGGGCCTCGGCAAAACCGCGCAGGCGCTGGCCCATCTGCTGATCGAGAAACAGGCCGGGCGGCTCGACTGTCCGGCACTGGTGGTGCTGCCGACCTCGCTGTTGTTCAACTGGCAGGCCGAGGCGGCGCGCATGGCGCCGGACTTGCGCGTGCTGACCTTGCAGGGCGTGGAGCGTGGCGTCGACTTCAGCCGGATGGCGCAACACGATGTGGTGCTGACCACCTATGCGCTGGTCTGGCGCGATCTGGACCGGCTGCGCGCGCAGCAGTTTCATCTGCTGATTCTGGATGAAGCGCAAAGCGTCAAGAACCCCGCCAGCCGCAGCGCCCGTGCGATCCGGCGGTTGCAGGCGCGGCACCGGCTGTGCATCACCGGGACGCCGCTGGAAAATCATCTGGGCGAGTTGTGGACCCAGTTCGACTTCCTGCTGCCCGGTTTTCTGGGCGACCAGCGCAGCTTCAGACGCTTGTGGCGCACACCCATCGAAGTCAACGGCGAAACGCTGCGCGCGCAATTGCTGGCGCAACGGGTGCGGCCGTTCATCCTGCGCCGCCGCAAGGCCGAGGTCGCCACCGAACTGCCGCCGCGCATCGACATCGTCAAGCGCGTGCAGTTGCAGGGCCAGCAGCGCGAGTTGTACGAAAGTGTGCGGGTCGCCTCCGACGAGCAGGTGCGCAAGGTGCTCGACCGGGCCGGCTTCGACGCGGCGCAAATCACGATTCTGGATGCGCTGCTCAAGCTGCGCCAGGTCTGCTGCGATCCGTATCTGCTCAAAGGCGCTGCCATGTCGGCGGGCATGGAGCGCGCCAAGCTGGAGCTGCTGGCCGACATGCTGCCGGCGCTGGTGGCCGAGGGCCGGCGCGTGCTGGTGTTTTCCCAATTCACTGAATTGCTCGGGCTGGTCGCGCAGGAACTGGCGCGTCTGCAGCTGCCGTGGCTGGCGCTGACTGGCACCACGCCGCCGGCCGAGCGCGGCGCCGTGGTGGCGCGTTTTCAGAATCGTGACGTGCCGCTGTTTTTGCTCAGCCTGAAAGCTGGCGGGGTCGGCCTGAACCTGACCGCGGCCGACACCGTCATCCATCTCGATCCGTGGTGGAATCCGGCCGTGGAAGAGCAGGCCACCGCGCGCGCGCACCGCATCGGCCAGACGCAGACGGTGCTGGTCTACAAACTGGTGGTGGAGGGCAGCATCGAGGAACGGATTCTGGCGCTGCAGGAACGCAAGGGCGCGCTCGCCGAGGGTGTGCTGGGCAGCGATGGCGCCTTGGCGGCAAAGTTCGGGATGGAGGATTTGCTGGGGTTGCTGGCGCCGATTGGGTAGGCGGACGAATTACGACGCCACGCCGGTGCGACGCTGGATGACGCGGCCACCTCTGTTTTGCTGTCAACCAGCACACGCCAAAGGTAATATCGATGTTCACATGTTTTCACGGGCGAGATCGGCAATGGAAAAGCACACGCATACACAAGAAGAGTCAGATCAGATCAAAGAATATGAACGGCGCCTGGCAGCAGGCTTGCATCCGGCGCCGCTGGTCGAGCGGGTCGATCTTGGGGAAATAGCAGGACAGGACAATGTGCGTCGCGTTGCAGAAATAGAAAAAATCGACCAGCTTTCCCGCTCCGAGGTCAGGGGAAAGAAGTTTGTATTTCACACGCCAACCAAGCGCCTGCTGTGGCACGCCTTCGGACAGGAGCACATCGAGTCGGAATTGCTGGATTTTATTGACGCCATTCCCGACGATGACGTCTATTTCGATATCGGCGCAAGCAACGGTATTTTTTCGCTCTATGCCGCTGCGACTGCAAAAAAAGTGGTTTGCTTCGAACCGGAAGTGGCCAATTTTTCCCTGCTCAACTACAACACGTACCTGAATCACGCCGCCCACAAACACGCCGTGTCAAACTTCAATATCGCCATTTCTGACAAGATGGAACTCGGGACTGTCTATGTTGAAAAGTTTGAAGCCGGTGGTCATTTGAAGATAGTCGACAATCCGGTCCAGCGCAGCGACAAGAGCTTTGCTCCGGACTACAAACAGGCTGTCCTGAAATACACCCTCGATGACTTCCTGAAGCTGACCGGAATCGCCAGTCCGAACTACGTAAAAATTGACGTTGACGGCAGCGAAGAACAGGTCTTGAGAGGCATGTCGGGTGTCTTGAAGAGCCCGGGCCTCAGGAAGATTTTTATCGAACTGGAAGAGACCGGTGAACGTTATTCCGCCTGCGAGAAAATTCTTGCGGATGCCGGCTTTCATATCCAAAGCCGCAAGCGCGTGCAGAACTATTTTGGCCTGGACAACATTGTCTTTTCCCGCTGATCCGACCCCAACGCAAATTTTGGCGTGCTGACAAAAACCGTCTGATGTGCCCGGCAAAGTGGCGGGCGGTCAACACGGTTGAAGGGCCGCAGTGAGAATCGGGCAAGTTGCAATTTTCTATAAGAGGAATTAGATGTTCGAAACCCGCAAGTTTATTTTTCTCAGTAGTGGCCAGCGGCGTTTTGTAAGTGTCGGTCTTGCGGGGTTCTTGATTGTCGCAATCAGTCTGTTGGTCATGACGAAGCTGCGTTGGCACGACCTGGAAATCAAGGCGTTAAGCATCGACCTGATCAAGTTTGCAGTCACCGCATGGGGTGGGTGGGGGCTGATCCTGCTGTACGCGTCATCCAATTCGTTCAATCGCATTCAACACGAGACCAAAAAATTTCTGTACGAAGACATACCTCGTGCCTTTGGCGCGGCGCTGGTCAAGCAGGGCGATGCATTGGGGACCTCGGTTGTCCAGGATGGTTTCGGTCTCAAGGTCGTTTCGGAAAATCAGAATGCATTGACCTTTGAGTTGCGCAATGCCAGTGGGTTTTCAATCCATTTTTTATGCCGGTTGAACGTCCGTGACCTGGCTATCCTGATTTTTCTTCCTGATGCCCACTCGGCAAATTATCAAAAAATATACGAGACCTCATTGAGCTTTCTGGAAGATAGCGGATGCAAGGTCAAGTATATGGGCGTCTTTGGTGAGCGTTGGTTGCCTGAAAATGAAAGGCGCATGCAGCTGCACATTCAGCGTGACGTCGGCGATGACTTTCTTTTTGACGCCGCAAAACGTACTTACGCCGCGCAATGCATTTATGGCGATTTGCGGGCTTTTTCGATACGTGCGCAACGGGGCGAAGCGCGGGACTGAGCAGGATTATCAGGAGGCGGCGAAAGCGGGCGCTCGGCGCCGGTCGCCAGTTCGTATCCGGAAAAGCCGCTGTTGTTGCCAACAGCGCTCGCGGAATCTGAAAAATCGCTGCATGCAGCGATTCTTGTGGACGAATCTAAGTTAAAACTCTTCCCAGTCGGATGACGTCGGGGCGGCTGCCCGCGCAGGCTTGTTCAGTGCCGGCGCGGAACGGCTGTGCGCCACTGCGGCTGTCTTGACGGGAAGCACTTTGCGCGCCGGCAGCGTTGCTGTTGATGGCAGTGCCTGGCGCGGTGCTGCCATGCCTGACTGGCCATTGCCCAGATTGAATACCGTCACGGTCTGCGTCAGCTCGTTTGCCTGCTCCCGCAGCGAGGATGCCGCCGCCGCCGCCTGCTCCACCAGCGCAGCGTTTTGCTGCGTCACCTGATCCATCTGTGAAATTGACTGGTTGACCTGTTCGATGCCGGTACTTTGTTCCTGGCTGGCTGCCATGATCTCGGCCATGATGTCTGTCACGCGCTTGACGCTGTCGACGATCTCGATCATGGTGTTGCCGGCCTCGGCGACCAGCTTGCCACCGGCATCGACTTTTTCAACTGAATCGCCGATCAGTTGCTTGATCTCCTTGGCCGCGGCAGCCGAGCGTTGCGCCAGGTTGCGCACTTCTGACGCAACCACCGCAAATCCGCGTCCCTGCTCGCCGGCCCGTGCCGCCTCCACTGCGGCATTCAGTGCCAGGATATTGGTCTGGAAGGCGATGCCGTCAATGACCGAAATAATATCGACGATTTTCTTTGCCGACTCGTTGATCGAGCCCATGGTATCGACGACCTGCGACACTACCGCGCCGCCCTTGACTGCGACATCCGAGGCCGTGACCGCGAGTTGGTTGGCCTGTCTCGCGTTGTCGGTGTTTTGCTTGACCGTTGAGGTCAGCTCAGCCATCGAGGTCGCGGTCTTTTCCAATGAGGAGGCTTGCTGCTCGGTCCGCATCGACAGGTCCTGATTGCCGGACGCAATTTCAGACGAGCCTACCGAAATGGTATTGGTGGCACTGCGCACCCGACCAACGATCGTGACCAGACTGTCGCGCATGTCCTTCATCGCGGCAAGCACGCTGGTCTTGTCATGCGAATGGACGTCGATGACAACGCTGAGGTCGCCGGAGGCGATGCTACGGGCTATTGAACTGGCCTGGCCTGGTTCGCCTCCCAGTGCCTTGGTGATGCTGCGCCCAATGACGGTGGCGACAACCGCGCCAATGACCAGCGCGCCAACACACATTGCCAGCATCAGCGCCTGAAACCCGGCGGCCGTGCTGCGCGCTGCGGCCGACTCGGCGCGATTCAGGTTTTCTTCAAAATCAATGAGTTTGTTGATCCGCGCAAGCCATTCGACAAAGGCCGGACGGGCGTCGGTGAGCATCATCTGCTTGGCCTGATCCGCATTGCCAGCCTGGCGCAGTTCAATGATCTTCTTGATCATTGGCAGCGCGCGCGTCTCGGTTTCCTTGATCAGGGCCAGAATCTCCTTTTCCTCGGCGCTGACACCAGTTGCCTCAGCGAAGATTTTATCCAGCGGCAGGGCGGACTTGTCGTAATCCGCAGTCAGGCTGGAAATTTTTTCCAGGATTGGCGGCAATTCAGCCTCCGACGGAACCAGAATCACGTCGCGAACGGCAATCGCCCGATCGTGCACGCTGCCCCGAAAGTTGATTGCATAGCGTTGCTTGACACTATTGACGTCGCCAATCGTCTTCAGTCCCTGGGAAATGGAATTCACCTGGCTGACGCCGACGATGGTCAGAACGATCATCATTGCCAATACAAACGCAAATCCTATCCAGATGCGCGCTTGAACAGTGACGCCGTTAAATTTGTTGGTATCCATCTCATTCCTGAAGTTGTATAGAAATTAACGTTGAATTAAATTCCTGGGGGCAAAGCGGTGACGCCTTCGGTCGTTTCTTTCAATGCGCACGCGATGGGCAGGCCCTTGATGAAACCAGCGATCCTGGGATGACTGAAGACAGGTGGGAAAGTGGCAAAGCTGCGTCGCGCGCTTGTCAATCTACAGGATTAAAATGTTACCTGTTGGTAATATATTTAATTCACCAATGGTGGGTCGTCCTGTTGACGCGACCGTTGTTACCTTGGGTTCGTTTCATGACTCTACCATATTGTTGCTTAAATTCATTATTTTGGTGGCCTGTTTCCCGCTTCAGTCAGTGCAGACTGTTTGCCGGCGCGGTATCCGTCGAAGGCCGGAATGGCTGGCGTTGTGGTTGGCCGACGGGCATTCTTTGTGGGTATCGCCTGTAGAGGTCGTTCCTGGATGCGAATCTTTGTTCCTTGCAGGAAGCAAAAATGAGACACTTCTGGCCGCAAGGATCCCCAAAAAATTAGAACGAAAGCAATCCAACCATGCAGATTGAAATCGACGACCTCTCGCGGCCAGAAATCCATGCGCTGCTCAGTGAACATTTGCAGGACATGCGTGCGATATCTCCGCCAGAGAGCGTTCACGCCCTCGATCTGGAAAAACTTCGACAACCGGGAATCACATTTTGGTCGGCGTGGAAGCAGTCGCTTCTGCTGGGTTGCGGCGCGCTCAAGGAGCTGGACCATCAACATGGCGAAATCAAGTCGATGCGCACGCCCACGGCACAGCGCCGCCAAGGAGCTGGCCGTGCCATCCTTGCGCACATCATTGCAACCGCAAAATCACGTGGCTACCTGCAGCTGAGCCTTGAAACCGGTTCGCAAGATGCGTTCAAGCCCGCCCAGGCGCTGTATGCGCGTTTTGGATTCACCCGTTGTGGGCCGTTCGGCGCGTACACCGACGATCCGAACAGTGTGTTCATGACCGTGCGCCTATGAACACACTGCGCACTCCCGACCAATGCTGACCCTGTCCCTGCTGTGCCTGTTTGCCTTTTTCGCCGGCATGATCGATGCCGCCGTCGGTGGCGGCGGATTGATCCAGATCCCCGCCTTGTTCAATCTCCTGCCCGGAATGCCTTCGGCGACGCTGCTCGGCACCAACAAAATGGCGTCGGCCTGCGGTACCGCGTTTGCCGCGAAATCCTATGTCAGCCGGATTGCCGTGCCATGGCGGTTGGTGCTGCCAGCGGCGGCCAGCGCGTTTGCGATGGCGTTTCTGGGCGCCGCTGCCGTATCGTCAGTGCCGCAGAATCTGCTTCGGCCGGTGGTGCTGGCTTTGCTCGTGATCATGGCAATCTATACCTTCATCAAGAAGGACTTTGGCGCACTGATGCGCGTGCGCACGATCACGCCGCGCGACCATGTGCTGGCGGTTGTCATCGGCGGCATCATCGGGTTTTATGACGGGCTGTTTGGTCCTGGCACCGGCAGCTTCCTGATCTTTTTGTTCATCCGCTTTTTCGCGTTTGATTTCGTGCTGGCGTCGGCCTGTTCGAAGGTGGTCAATCTGGCGACCAACGTGGCGGCCCTGCTGTTTTTCATCCCGGCCGGCAAAGTGGTGTTTGCCATTGCCGCGCCGATGGCGGCGTGCAACGTCCTCGGCGCGCTGGTGGGGGCATGGATCGCGGTCAAGAAAGGCGCGTCATTCGTGCGGGTGCTGTTTCTGGTGCTGCTGGTGGTGCTGATCGCCAAGCTGTCGTGGGACTTGTTCACGCGCGGGTGAGGTCGCTTACTCGGCGCTGACCACGCGGTTCTTGCCGGCGCGCTTGGCCTTGTACAACGCGGCATCGGCCCGCTGAATCAGCGAGGTCTGGTCTTCGGTGCCGACGCGTACCGCCACGCCGGCGCTGAAGGTGATGAGCAGCCGCTCGTTGTTGTGCATGAAGATGCGTTTGGTCAGTTCGCGCTGCAGCCGGGTGACGGTCAAGGTGGCATCCTCGATGGTCGTGTCGGGCAGCAGGATCAGGAATTCTTCGCCGCCAAACCGTGCCAGCACGTCCATGGTGCGCAACGTATCCTTGATCACCCGCACCAGATAGACCAGTGCTTCATCGCCGGCGACATGGCCGTGCGTGTCATTGAGGCGCTTGAAGTCGTCCAGATCCAGCATCGCGATGCACAGCGGCGACTTGCGCCGGTCGGCGCGCGCCAGTTCGCGCTCGAACACATCGTCGAGGCCGCGCCGGTTCAGGCTGCCGGTCAGCTGGTCTTCGCGCACCAGTTCGCTCATCGATTCAAGCTTGGCTTCGAGTTCCAGAATGCGATGCTCGGCAGCCTGCACTTCGGTGCGGGCGACGATCATTTCATCGCGCGAGCGCAACGCTTCGGACTGCGTGTTGCGGGTGTCGCGCATGACATCTTCGAGAATCTTGTTGAGTGTCGTGATGTTCGGCGCCTGCGTGATCTGGCGTGAATAGACTTCGATCTTTTCGTGATAATCGCCGGTGCTGGCAGCCAGTGCGCTGAGGCGGTCGACAAACGTGATCATCATGTTCTTGACCGTGATCTTGGCTTCGGTCAGGCTGTGCTTGAGCATGCCTTGCTTGTAGATCACATCCTTCATGCTGCGGGTCGCGTCGAGCAGCGCGTGATGGTTGATCGGGCCCGACAGCAGGTGCTGCACGCCCTCTACCTGGCCATGCAACCAGCTGTCTTCTTCGGTCAGTTCGCTGACATTCTCCAGCAGCAGCCGGAACAGCCGCAGCAGCAGGTCCTGTTCTTCGGCAGCGTCGCCGGCGCGCATTTCAATCTTGAAGCAGAGCTGTTTGAGGCGGACGCTGATGTCATTGAGTTTGTCGTCGGTCAACGCATCGCGCACCGCGCGTCCGAGCGCTTCGGCTTCTGCCGCCAGTTCCGGCGCGGTATTGAGCAGGGCGGCCACCGCCAGCAGCAGGGTGCGCGCCAGCAGGTCGCGCAGGATGCGCGGTTGCTGGTCATCGATCAATGCGCCGCGCGCCGGCGCGACTGCGGCAGCGATCACCGCCATCGGCAGCGGCGCCGGCGCGGCGACCGGCAGTGTGGTCAGATGCGCAGTGGTCAGCTCGCCCAGGGTTTTCGAATACGCCGGCCAGTCGCGCGCCTTGGCGGCACTGTCGAATCGCTTGCCGAACAACCGGATGTCATCGAGCTGGCTTTTGAGGCCAACCAGCGAGGTGGCAAAGTCGAGCAACACCTGCTCGGCATTCGGCCTGGCCGTGCTCCCGGCAATTTCGTCGTAGGCTTCGCGGTACGCGTCCGGCGTCGGTGCAATCCGGCGCGCGGCCAGCTTGCTGAACGCCTCGCGCGCGATCTCGGCGGGGTTCTGTGCGCTCGGCCTGGCCGGTGGAGGAGTCTTCGATTTCATTGCCGTGTGTCCTGCCTGGAGGTTGATCTGGCCATGGTATCTGTCTTGCCCTGTTCAGCTGGATCTGAATGGCAGGGCGGCAGGCAAAACCACGTGACTCTTTGATGCTGAAACCGCCTAGTCGACCAAATGATTCTTGATTGCATAATGTGTCAGCTCGGCATTGTGGCGCAATTTCATTTTTTGCAACAGGCGCGAGCGGTACATGCTGATGGTTTTTACCGACAACACCAGCTCCCGGGCGATATCGGTCACGGTTTTTCCCGAGGCAATCATGGTCAGGGTCTGGTACTCGCGATCGGACAGGGTCTCGTGCGCCGGCACTTCGCGGTCGTCGCCGACCTGATTGGCCAGTTCCTGCGCCAGTTCGCTGCTGATGTACTTGCGCCCGGCGGCCACCTGCCGGATTGCATTGACCAGCTCGACCGGCGCGCTCTGCTTGTTCAGATATCCGGCCGCACCAGCCTTCAGGGAGCGGATTGCATACTGGTCTTCGCGATGCATCGACAGCATCAGCACGGCGATTTTCGGGCATTCCTTGCGGATCTGCTTGAGCACGTCGATGCCGCTGCGGTCCGGCATCGAGATGTCCAGCAACAGCACTTCGGCGTTGCTGTTGCGCGCCAGATTGATGGCGTCGAAGCCATTTTCGGCGGCCCCGGCCACGACGATGTCGCGCGTGTCGGCGAGAATTTGCTTGAGTCCTTCGCGCACGATGGCGTGGTCATCGGCGATCAGGACGCGAATGGCGGCGATCTTTTTGCTCATGGTGTCGGTCTGCTGTGGTTCGTGCTTGCTGCCGGCAGCGGAATGCGAATGGCGACCATGCTGCCGCCGCCTGCGACGTTGCTCACCGACAGGCTGCCGCCGAGCGCGTTGGCGCGCTCGACCATGCCGCGAATGCCAAACGATTTCGGCTTGAGTCGGTCGCGCGCAGCAATGCCGCGTCCATTGTCGCTGATTTCGAGGCGGATGCCGCGGTTGCTGCGGGTCAGCCGTACGTCGACGCGACTGGCGCTGGCGTGCTTGCCGATGTTGGTCAGCGATTCCTGAAAAATCCGGAACAGCGCCGTGGCCTGATCCGGCGGCAGCGCAATATCCTGTTTGTTGCTGACGACGACGCACGGAATGCCGAGTTGTTTCTCGAATTCGCGGGCCTGCCAGTCGATCGCCGCGACGATGCCGAAATCCAGGATGCTCGGACGCAAATCGACCGAAATGCGATGGATTGCTTCGATCGTGCGGTCGACCAGCGCGTCGACGTAGTCGGCCTTCTCAATGAGCCCAGCGTCGTCCGGCATGCGCCGCTTGAGCAATGCCAGCGCCATTTTGATGGCGGTCAGATTGCCGCCGAGGTCGTCATGGATCTCGCGGGCGATGCGGGTGCGTTCTTCTTCCTTCACCGTTTCGATGTGCGCTGACAATTCCGCCAGCTGCGCCCGCGAGCGCTTGATTTCGACTTCTTCGTGCTTGCTCTGGGTGATGTTGGTCATGATGCCTTCCCACTGCACGCCGGAGCCGGCCAGCGCCCGCGGAGTGGCGCGCAGATTGATCCACTTGATGTCTTTCCATTCCTCGATCCAGATCCGGCCGGCCCAGTTCCAGCTGGTCGATTCGCCCGCCGAGGCGGCCATCGATTCGAGATACGAGGCGCGGTCTTCGGCCAGGATCAACTCCAGAAACAGATCGGGATCGTTATGCAGTTGTTCGGGCGTGATGCCGAGCAGGGCGTGGCAGGCATCGCTCAGATACGGAAAGGCGATGTCGCCGTTCTGCAGCAGCCGGAACTGGTACACCAGGCCCGGGGTGTTGGAGACAATGGCGCGAAACCTTGCCTCGATCAGACCCAGCGCCGCCGCCGATTCATGGCGTGCGCTGGTGTCCTTGCCGATGACGATCAGCACCGGCGTGGTCAGCTGCATGGCAAGCACGAAGCGCAACTCGCACGGATAGTGGCTGCCGTCGTGGCGGCGCAGTTCGGTCGCCAGGACGACCTGCCTGACTTTTCCGGCCTGCAGCGGCTTGAGCAGATGATGCAGTGCGTCGCGGCCAAGTGCGGGCGCAACATCGTGAAAATGGTATTTGTGCAGCTCCGCAACGTTGAGTTGCAGATTGTCGCGTGCTGCCGGATTGACGGTCAGAAACCGCAGCCCGGACAGGTCGAGAACGGAGATCTCGTCAAACGCGCTGTCGAGGATCAGCGGCAGCCAGGCCGGCTCGAGCACGTGCATGTCCGGCGTCTGCACGGCGCGCGGCATGTCGCGATCAGCCATGGTGGGCCGACACATCCGGCTGCGCCAGCGCATGTTGCGGTGCGACCCAGCGGTCGATCCAGTCGACCAGCTGTTCGGCCGGCATCGGCTTGCTGATGAAATAACCCTGGCCCTGATCGCAGCCCATCCCGGCCAGCAGGTTCCAGACGTCTTCGCTTTCGATGCCCTCGGCCACCACGCGCAGGCCCATGTTGTGGCCCAGGTCGATCGTCGAGCGCACAATCTGCGCGTCATCCGCATCGTTTTGCATGTTCATCACGAACGACTTGTCGATCTTCAGCTCATCGACCGGCAGCCGTTTCAGATACGCCAGCGACGAATAGCCGGTGCCAAAATCATCAATCGATAATTCGACGCCCATGGCGTGCAGGCGGTCCAGCGTTTGCAATGCGCGCACCGGGTCGTCCATGATCGCGCTCTCGGTAATCTCAAGGCAGAACGACACTGGCGTGACACCATGCCGTTGCAGGATGTCGGCAAATTTCCTCGGCAGATCCTGATCCAGCAAATCGCGCGTCGACAGATTGACCGAGATTTTCAGATGCACGCCGCGCTCCAGCCATTGGCTGCATAGCAGGGCCGACTGCTCCAGCACCCAGCGTGTCATGACGCGGATATAGCCGGTTTTTTCGGCAAACGGAATGAAGTTATCGGGAAAGACCATGCCGCGTTCCGGATGCACCCAGCGAATCAGTGCCTCGAGGCCGATCACGGCGCCCGATCCCAGCATGATCTTGGGCTGCACCTGCAAACGGAATTCATTGTTTTCAATCGCGCGCCGCAGTTCGCTGAGCAGCGACAGGCTGGCGTCGCTGGCCTTGTCGATCGATGGATCGTAGAGCACCGCTTCACTGCCGCTTTTCTTGGCCGCATACATGGCCATTTCGGCGCGGCTGAGCAGCGATTCGGCATCACTGCCATTGGCCGGATAGCCGGCGATGCCGATGCCCACGCCCAGGTCGATGGTCTGGTCGTCCAGCGAGATCGGCTGTTCCATTGCCTTGAGGATGCGTTCGGCGACTTCGCGCGCATCGCGCAGGTCGGCCATTGGCAGGATGATGGCGAACTCGTCGCCGCCAATCCTGGCGACCTGATTGGCGCTGCCGGCCAGATGCTCGCGCAGCTGACTGGCGACCAGTCGCAGCACCGCATCCCCGAAGGCATGGCCGAGTACGTCATTGACGTTCTTGAAGCGATCCAGATTCATCATCAGGATGTAGCAGGTGGCGCCGGTCCGGGTCGCCTGTTCGATGGCGGCAGACGTCATTTTGACGAATTGCAGCCGGTTCGGCAGATTCGTCAGCGTGTCCCAATACGCTACCCGGCCAATCTCGGCTTCGCGCCGCACGATCCCGTCGCGCATGCTCTCGAACGCGCGCGAGAGTGCGCCGATTTCGTCGTTGCGGCGAATCTCCAGCCGGCCTTCGTACTCGCCATTGCCAAGGCGCCGGGCGGTTTCCGTCAGATCACGCAGCGGTCCGGTGATGCGCCTGGCGGTAAAGATGCTGCCGATCCCCGCCAGCAGGGTGCAGCCGGCGGTCAGCATCAGCAAGGTGAATTGCAGGTGTTCGTACGGCGCGATCGCTTCGCTGATCGAGCGCAGCAACACCACGATGGTTGTTTGCTCACCATCATCGGCCAGCGCCAGGCTGCGCGAACCGAATTCATTGGTCTCGAGATTGAGTGTCTCGATGGCCGAAATCGCATGGGGCATCTGATGCAATTGCGCGCCCAGGCTGTCGGCCTCGGCCTTGCTCAGGCTGGACGCCTCGGTGGTCCAGTGTTCGTTCTTGCGGCGCGACAGGATCGCTACCTGCAGCGCTGACAGGTCGCGCATGTCAGAGACGATATCCTGGTTGATGGGGAATGCCATGGCCACCCAACCGATGACCAGCGGCGCTTTTACCGGCACCACCACGATCTGGTACGGATGCTTGTCGATCAAACGGATGCCGGTGGCGCTGCCGCTGGTTTCGGCTGCGGCGACCAGCGGCAGGATCGAAGCCTGCAAACTGGCGCCGGTATTGCTGACGGTGGTTGCCTTGATCAACCGGTCCGGGCTCACCAGCATGGCGAACGACGCGCCGATGCGCGCGCCGTGATTGGCAAGGACCGAGGCAATGGTTTCCGTATCGTTGGTGCCGATGGCCTGCCGAAAGCCATAGTCCAGCGCCAGCACGCGCGCGCCGGTGGTCAGGTTCTGGGCATTTTGTTCCAGCAGGCGGCGGAACACGCGCTCGCCGATGACCAGCTCATTGTTGACCTCCGCGCGTGCATTCTGTTTGATGCCAGTGCGAATGGCGACAAAACCCGCAAGTTGCACTGCCAGGATCAGCAGCAAAAATAACGTGACGATTCGACTTTCGAGACTGCGAAAACGCATGAGTCAGTCCTGTTTCTTGTCGGTCTTGAAGGGAAATCCGACCGCTACAGTAACATCAGCGCCCCCGATGGAGATCAATTGTTCGGGAATTGCAACAGTGGCTGGGAGAGCGCGATGCCAGACCTTCACGCGGTATTTGCCGGCCGGCAGATTATCCAGCACGGCTTTGCCGGACGCATCCGTTTTGGCGAACCAGGGCGTATCGACGACCTGAATCCAGGCCGCCATCTGATCGTGGATATTGCAGCCAACGACGACCGTGCCGGCCTTGTCGAAAATGATCGGTTCGGTGCCGGTGCCGGAATATAGCTTGAGTTCAAACACCTTGGCCGGTGAAAACGAATACACGTGGTGCCGCACGGTGTCATTGTTGGGAAACGAGATCGACGAGCCGATCTGCACCACGCTGACTTGTGGTGCGAACTTCCGCCCGCGCTGTTCGATCTGGTTGGCGCGGGTCGGCTTGCCGATGGCTTGCCCGGAGGCCGGCTCCGCATACGCTACGGCGTCGAGCACTGCCGCGCCGGTGCTATCGCTGGCCTGTACGATGAGGCTGGCCGCCTGAACTGGCGACATCACTGACGCGAACATCAAGGTTGCTGAAATTGCGGAGAGGGCGGTTTTCATCGAGATAGGGAGTGCCGGTAAAAGGGTGACAGGTTGAACGTACAGCGCGTCCGCCGCCGGCGCTGGGAATGCAACTGCATTGTCGCTCGAAAGGGCCGACGAATAGAACCTGCAACAGCCAAAATGTCGCAGCGAAATGGCAGTCTGTGCGGCGCGGTTGATTTCTTTTCGGAAACGCTGGTCAGACTTTATCAGAAGTCGGTCGGCCGCCCACGCTTTGCGTGTGAGTTGCTCCAAATGGAATGCCGGACGGCGGCCAGCGAGCGCCATTTCCTGGGGATCGGCAGGTTCGCAGCAGTGCTTTCTTGAGTTTCAGAAATTTCGACTTCCCTAATCCGGATCGCTGGTCTATAATCTTGTTTTTCGCGGCTGTAGCTCAGCTGGATAGAGTACTTGGCTACGAACCAAGGGGTCGTGGGTTCGATTCCTGCCAGCCGCACCAATATAATCAATGGGTTAGCTTCGAAAGGAGCTAGCCCATTTTGGTTTCTGACCTAACTGGTGACACTTTTGGTGACACTTATACGCTGGCACCAGTCGAACAGTTCCCTTACCCCCTAGCATTTCATCAGCCCGTTTGCCTCCCCGACTGCCCGTTCGATTGCATCAGGTTCATACCTCGCAACAGTGAGCAAAACGCTTGCTGCTGCGTCTAACGACTTGCCACCTTCCCACCCTTGCACGGTACGTTTCGAAACGCGCAGCAAAGCTGCAAACCCTGCCTGACTCAGCCCTGACGCTTTCCTGACTGCTACAACGTCTACAGATTGTGCGAGCGTGCCTATTTTTTTCATGATTGCTGTCCGATCAAAAAGACGAAAGGCAGGCAGCACATACAGCGCCACCTGCACCGTTCACGTAATCAATGCATAAGGGTTGACGCAAGCATGCCTGGCAGCACTATAGCGGGTTGAGGTTGGATAGCTGCGCCACGATCAATGATTGCCCCCCACGCTGCATAGAGTCGGTCCATCGTCTGCCATTTCTTGCTACCTACCGGCACATCATCGACGTTGAATTCGATCAGGCTATCCAAGTCTGCCGCCATTTCGATCAGCGCATTCAGGTCTGTAATCGCGTTAAGTGCTGCTTCGTTCTCTGCAACTTTGATGATTTCGGCAGCACGGGCGCGGGTCGTGGTCATTTTCATTTGAATTTTCCCATTAGTCAGTGAGTTTTATTGCACGCCAGCGGCGTACACAGTCGGTTTTTTGACCAGTTATGACGGGGATTTTCATGGTTAGGGGTCGGTAGGAGGGGGGCACGGACCAACGGGGGGGGGCCTGTTTTGGTAGTACGGGGTGTTTGTTTCATCGCGACCTGTATTTTGTTGGATGTATGTACAGGGGGACAATTTGCTGTTGCAGGGTATGTTAACCGGCGCGGCTTTTTATCTTTGAATATGCATCATCGGGCGTAAGCCCCAGTCGTAGGTAACGCCTTAATGCATGTGTGTCAACTTCTAAAATAGTTGCAGCGTGAGAGATTGATTCATATTCCACGCCAAGTATTGAAATTGATTTGCTTGATGAGTGTGTCTGGTGTGGGGCAGAGGTGATGCCCAGCGACTGCTCGATTGTCCAACCCTTTACTCGATATCGACTGTGTGCCGTTGCAGGTTTCTGGCCATAGAACTTTGCAGCTTCGCCTATGCTGCTGAATGTCTTACCTTCAGCGATAACTGGAATCGATTTTCCAGTCCATTGTTTTTCAGTAATGCCTGCTGCTTCTTCCGGTGTCCATTTCAAACGCGAAACTCTAAGCGAAAAAACCATTGAGTCCACACCATGTGCTTCCGCAGCACCTGCATAACTCTGATACGTCTTGCCTGCGATATTAATTGCTTTTGAAGTTCCGATAGAGCCACCATGTGCCGTGTTGTAGCCATTGCGGATCGAGTCGCGCTTGGCAATTTCGAGTACTTCCAGCGCTTGCAACTCTGCGTAACTAAGAGCGGTAATACTGATCGGCTCAATGTTGAACGCTTGTTCGCCATACTTTGTAATAGCGTTTGTAAAGGCAGACTTTCGTCCACGTCGAGCCGCAGCAAAGTGCTGCTTCAATCGGTTTTCAAGCGAACCAATTGTGATACCCACATACACTTTGGTATTTATCGTATTTGTAATCAAATAAAGCTTGTAGCCGTGAGAGTCTGGTACAGGCTCAACACTTCCATCTGCGGTGCGAACTTCTTTCCATTTATGGTCTCTTGCGTGACCTTCAAAGTCCCTGAATCGGGGCGGTGGTAGCTCAATAAGTAAAGCTTGCTCAATAGTCCAGCCCCTATCTAGACGCCGTTGAACATTTGACCACTTTTGACCAAACTGCGAAGCAAGCTGAACGCGACTTGGGTAAGCCTGTCCCATAAACTCAATCGATTTACCAATCCGTGTACGGCCTTTGAGATTCCCCCTAAGCGCATCTTCGGCAGTGTAGCCCTTCGATACTCGACCAGCGATTACATAACGATCAACGGAAATTTTCAAGCTAGTTGTCGCCCAATTTGTTCAAATTACGCTGCCGTTTTGAGTTCTGGGTGATGCTCCTTTCGATCCGCATTACTTGC